>NZ_JBIWNX010000007.1:284988-366182 GCF_044767415.1 Nocardioides sp. NPDC101246 | reverse complement strand
ATGGCCGAAGGCCACCGCGATAGCGGCGCCCGCAGGGCGTCCTTGACGCGGCGCCCGATCGAGAAACACTCAAAGACCGGGTCGGCGGCGAACCCCGAAACGAAACACAGTCGCTAAGCGAGCCGTCCCGAGCAAGAGAACCGTGTTGGTCTCGACACGCCTCCGCCTAGCGGCTCCGGCGGCTCGACCAGCGATGCGGAAGCGGCCCGACCACCGGTGCCGAAGCGGCTCGACCAGCGGTAGACGTCAGCGCCCAACGGCGTAACCCTGAGCCCCCCGAGCATTGGCAGCAGCAGAGAGCGTGCCGGTCTCCGGATCACGAGTGACCGCGGAGAGCCGCCCAAGAGACCAGTCGCCGCTGAGCTCGACAGCATGACCTCGACGCCGCAGCCCCTCGACGACCGAAGCCCCGAGACGATCTTCGAGCACCGCACCGCCAGGGATCCAGGTGCGCGGCCAGAAGGAGCCGGGGAAGGAGGTCGAGTGGAGCGCGGGGGCGTCGATGGCCTCCTGCGGCGAATAGCCGCCGACGAGAGTGCGCAGCAGGTAGAGCAGCTGCCACTGGTCCTGCTGGTCGCCTCCCGGGGAGCCGACGGCGGTGACGGCGCGACCCTCACGCAGGACGAGTGTCGGAGTGAGGGTGGTGCGCGGACGGCGGCCGGGGGTGAGGGTGGACGGCAGGCCGGGCTCGAGCCAGGTCATCTGCAGTCGGGTGCCGAGGCAGAAGCCGAGCTCGGGGATCGTCGGCGACGACTGCAGCCACCCGCCCGAGGGGGTCACCGCGATCATGTTGCCCCAGCGGTCGGCGACGTCGATGTGGCAGGTGTCGCCGCGGGTCACACCCTCGCGCGAGACGGTCGGCTCGCCGACACCGGACGCGGCTGCGGCCGGGTCGTAGGTCTCGCGCAGCGGCGGGAAGCTTGTCGCAGCCAGCCCGGGCCTGACCTCGGCCGAGGCGACATCGGTGATCAGGGAGCGGCGGCCGGCTGCGTACTCATGCGAGAGGAGGGTCTCGATCACCGCCGGATCGGCACCGTCGCCGTAGTGGGCGTCGCGGTCGGCGAAGGCGAGCTTGGTCGCCTCCAGGATGGTGTGCGCGCCGTCGGGGTTGCTCGGGTCGAGCAGCGCGTCGTCGAGCGGCTCGAGCAGGTTGAGGGTCTGCAGCAGTACCGGCCCCTGCGTCCACGGCCCGGCCTTCGCGATCGTGTGGCCCCGGAACTCGGTCGTCACCGGCTCTTCGTACGCAGCCGAGAACCCGGCCATGTCGGCCACCGTGATCACCCCGGAATGATCTGTTCCGGAGGAGTGGCGGTGCGGGGTGCGTACGAACTGCTCGATCGCCTCGGCGACGAAGCCGCTCCCCCACGCGGCCCGTGCCGCGTCGATGCGCTCCTCGCGGGTCGCGGCACCGTCACCGGCGGCCACGAGGCGATCGAGCACGGCGGCGTAGGCCTCGTTGCGGACCATCGTGTCCGGCTCCGGCGGCTCGCCGTCGACGAGCCAGTGGGCGGCCGAGGTGGGCCAGTGGTCGCGGAACAGGTCGGCCACGGCGGCGATCGTGGAGACGGCCCGGCCCAGGATGGGGTGGCCGTTGCGGGCGTAGTCGATGGCGTAGGCGAGCACCTCGCCCAGCTCCCAGGTGCCGTGGTCGCGCAGCAGCATCAGCCAGGCCTCGACCGCGCCCGGCACGGCAGCGGCCAGCGCGCCCGAGCCCGGGACCAGCTCGAGCCCCTCGGCGCGCATGTGCTCGACCGACGCCGCCGCGGGCGCCGGCCCCTGGCCCATCAGCACCGTCGGCGTGCCGTCGGCCGGAGCGAAGATACCGACCAGGTCGCCGCCCGGCCCGTTGAGGTGGGGTTCGACCACGTGCAGCACGAACCCGCCCGCGACCACCGCGTCGAAGGCGTTGCCGCCGCGCTCGAGCACCGCCTGCGCGGCGCCGCTGGCCAGCCAGTGCGTGGAGCCGACCATGCCGAACCTCCCCAGCAGATCGGGACGGGTCTTGAACGTGGCAGGAGGGGTGTAGGAGGACGACACGCCCCTCAGGCTACGAGCGCGTGTCGAGCATCCTGTCGTCGGCCCGACCCCAAGATAGGGTCACCCCATGAGTGCGCCAGCGGTCCGGGGCCGCCTGCAATGGTCAGTGGTCGTGCCGATCCTCGCCGTGGTGGTGCTGGTCGTATCGTGGCTCCGCCATGACCACTGGACGATCCTGGCCGTGGTGGCCGCGGTGCTGATCGGCGCGGTGCTGAGCGCGGTCCACCACGCCGAGGTCGTCGCCCACAGGGTCGGCGAGCCGTTCGGCTCACTGATCCTGGCGATCGCGGTGACCGTGATCGAGGTCGGTCTGATCGTGATGCTGATGACCAGCGGTGGCGACAGCACCAGCACGTACGCCCGCGACACCGTCTTCGCCGCGGTGATGATCACCCTCAACGGCATCGTCGGGCTCTCGCTCATGGTCGGCGCGCTCAAGCACGGGCTGGTCAGCTTCAACGCCGCGGGCACCGGCTCGGCGGTCGCCACCGTCATCGCCCTGGCCGGTCTCACCCTGGTGCTGCCGAGGTTCACGACCTCGGCGCAGGGCCCGCAGTACTCGACCTCGCAGCTCGCCTTCGCCGCGGTCGCCTCACTGGCGCTCTACGTCGCCTTCCTCTTCACCCAGACGGTCCGCCACCGTGACTTCTTCCTCCCCGTCACCAGCGACGAGCACGGCCGGATGACCGGTCTGGTCGACCTCGACAAGGACGGCCACGCGGACCCGCCCTCGGCGGGTGAGGCCGTCCTCAGCCTGACCCTCCTCCTGGTCTCCCTCATCTCCGTGGTCGGCCTGGCGAAGGTCCTCTCCCCCACCATCGAGAGCACCGTCAAGAGTCTCGGGTTCCCCTACGCCGTCGTCGGCATCGTGATCGCCCTCCTCGTCCTCGCTCCCGAGTCGATCGCCGCGGTCCGCAACGCCTCCCGGGACCGGGTCCAGACCAGCCTCAACCTCGCCTACGGCTCCGCGATGGCGTCGATCGGTCTCACCATCCCCACCCTCGCGGTCGCGATGATCTGGCTCACCGGTCCCCTCGAGTTGGGCCTCGAGCCGACCCAGATCGTGCTCTTGGTCATCACTGTCTTCGTCACCGGGCTCACCGTCGTCCAGGGCCGCGTCTACGCCCTGCAGGGGTTCGTCCACCTGGTCCTGCTGGCGTCCTTCCTGTTCCTCTCGATGCAGCCCTAGCCCGTCACGGGACCGGGACCTCCTCGAGACCGACCTCGAGCTTCGGGAACGAGTGGCCCTCGGCGTCCTTGAGCACGGTGTACTGCACGTCGACGTGCGGCTCGATCGCGCTGTGCTTGTCGTTGGGGGCGCCGATGACGAGCTGGAAGCCGAGGCCTCGCCAGGCGCCGATCGCGCGCCCGGTGAAGCGGGCGTCGGCCTTGATCAACGCCTCGTCGAGGAAGACCGGTGCGTAGCGCGGCCGGTCGGCTCCGGCATCACCGAGCTGGTAGCGCAGCGCGGCCCCGACGATGAAGGCGACCAGCTCCTGCGACTCACCGCCGGACTTCTCTCCGATGTGGTCGTAGAGGGCGACGTGCTCACCGCTGTCGGCGGTGACCTTCTCGGCGCTGACCCGAACGTGGTTGCGTACGTCGATCAGGTCGGCGAAGTCCGGTGCCGTGCGGCGCATGCGGTCGATGAGCCGCGACATCCGGTTGTAGGCCTGCTCCCGGGTGTCGTTGGTCGAGGCCTTCTCGATCAGGTCGCGCACCGCCCGGAGCTCCTTGCGGAAGCGGCCACGCACCGCCGACTGGCCCTCCTGGGTGTCGATCCGCAGCCGGTGGCCGTCGTCGTTGAACGGCAGCTCGGCGAGGATCTGGTTGATCGGGTCGATCCGGTCGCGGATCTCACGCACCGCCCGCGACAGGGTCGAGTCGAGGTTGGTCAGGTCGTTGCCCGACAGCTTGAGCAGCGAGTCGCGCCACTCGACCTCGAGCTCGTGCAGCCCGCTGGCCTGCAGCTCGTCGAGGAGACGGTCGAAGTCGGCGTAGGAGGCATCGGGGTCGGTGTGGAGGTTGGGGTTGGGCCAACGCTCGAGGAACGCCTCGAAGGTCTGGCGCAGCTGCGCGCGGGCGGCACCGATCGTCTCCTGCGCGGCGGCGCGGTCGGTGTCGAGACTCTCGCCCGCCCGGGCGAAGACGGCGTCGAGCTCGGCGAGCGCGTCCTCGCGCCGGCCGGCATCCTCACCGCCGGCCGCCTTGAAGAGCTGCTCGAGATAGTCGGCCTGGGCCGGGGCGACATCGGTGCCCGACCCGGCCGCGTCCTCCAGCGCGTCCTTGGCCCGGTCGACCTGCTCGACGACATCGCTCCAGCGCGCGTCGAGGTCCTTGACGGTGCTCTTGGCAGCGCCGATGCCCTCACGCAGCGAGTCGACCTTGGCGCGAGCGCTCTTCAGCCGCTCCTGGACGGTGGCGATCTCGGGGTTGTCGGCGGTGACCTCCTCGATCACCGCGGCCCACCGGTCGCGCTCCGCGGTGGCACCGGCGACGTCGACCTGGTCCCACGTCAGCGCGGAGACCGCCTTGAAGGACGTACGCCGCAGGTCGAGCTCCTTGATGGCGCGCTCGGCCTCGCCGACCGCGACCTTCGCCGCTTCCGTGTCTGTGCGGGCGGTCTCGAGGAGCTCGGTGAGCTCGGCGAGGCGGCGGGTGTTGGTGAAGCCGAGCACGTTGCCGCCACCGTGGCCGCCGTGGGCGCCGCGGGTGCCCTGGGAGACCTGGCCGGTGACGGCCAGGGCCATCCTGTGCTGGCCGAGCAGGGCGGGCGTCTGCACGCAGACGTAGCCGTGCCGCTCCGTCAGCCGCTTCTTGAGCCAGCCGGTGAACACGCCCCGGCGGTAGTCCAGGCGACCCGGCAGGGTGCCCTCGTCGAGACCGTGCCCGCCGTCCTTGAGACCGGTCGGGACTGCCTCGTAGCGGATCCGCGTGCGCTGTCGCACCGACTCGATCGCCGCGCGGAAGGCGCCGACGTGAGCGGCGTCGACCAGCATCGTGGTCGCGAAGCCGCCCAGCGCCAGGTTGAACGCCTCGCGCCAGGCCTCGTGCTCGGTGCGCACCTCGACGAGCTCGCCGACGAAGGGCATCTCGGCCGGGCTGAGCCCGGCCGCCTCCGCGAGCACAGCGCGGGCTGCGCGCAGCGGCTCGGGGATGTTGTTCTTCGTCTTCTCGGCATCGGCGAGGTCGCCCTCGAGCCGGCCGACCTGGCCGATCGCATCTGCCTCGGCCGAGCGAGCCGCCGCGTAGGCGTTGAGGGCGGTCGAACGGGCATCGTCGTCGACCAGGGCTTCTTGCGCGCTCGCCCGGAGGTCCGAGAACTCGTCGGGGGTCGTGGCCACCGCCCCGAGGACCGCCAGCTCCTTGTCGAGCGCCTCGCGGGCGCGACTTACGTTGTCCACCCGGGTCTCCGCAGACCTGATCTCGCGGGTGGCCTCCTCCAGGCGCCGGCCGCCGGAGGCGGCGACCGTGACCGCGAGCCCGTCGCGCTCGGACTCGGCGGCGTCGATGAGCGCCTGCTTCTCGGCCACCGCCTTCTCCGCGGTGCTCTTGCGGGCGCTGAGGTCCGCCTCCAGCTCGCTGAGCAGGTCGACCCGCTTGCCGGCACGCCAGAGCCCGGCGGGGGTGGCCTCGTCACCGAAGACACCGATCCCGTCGATCACCTCGAGCCTGGCGGCGGCGTCCTCGATCGCCGCCCGGTGCTCGCGGATCGGCGTGAGCGCACGCACCTGCTGCTGGGCGGTGACCATCCGGTCGCGGGTCGCGGAGAGCTCGTCGAAGTGGGCGACGACGCCGTCGGCGGTCTCGAGCGTCTCGGGCTCCTCGAGCACCATCTTCTTGTAGAGGTCGTCGACCGTGGTGATCTGCTGTCCCGCCTGGATCCTTCCCAGCAGGTTGACAGCCTTCTCCCCGTCTCCCGCGGCGCCGATCCCGAGCGCGGAGTGGATACGGGCGGTGAAGTCGCGGTCGGTGTCGATCGGGGTCAGCCCGACCTCGGAGACCGAGGTGCGCGTGAACCGGTGAGCGGCCGCCGGCTCCAGAGAGCGTACGTCGAAGCCCGCCTCGGCCACGGCACGGAGCTTGGTCACGTCGTCGAGGTTCTTGGCGGACGCGGGAACGTACCAGGCACGGACCGCGGTGAAGCGAGCGCCGGTCTGGTCCTCCCAGGTCATCGCGATCGCCGACCAGGTGTCGCGACCGTCTCCGCGCAGCACCCGGATCTTGGTGCCCTCGGCGGTCTTGGCCTCGTCGATCTTGCCGCGGGCGTAGGAGAGGATGTTGCGTTGGTCCTGGCCGCGCGGACGGCCCACGACCCCACCGTTGGAGGCACCGTTGAAGGGCGTCGTGTGGGGCATGATCAACGCGATGTAGGCGTCCATCAACGTCGACTTGCCCGACCCGGAGCCTCCGGTGAGCAGCGTCGCGGTCGGCGAGAAGCGCACCCGGTGGGCACCGTCGTAGCCGCCCCAGTTGACCAGCTGCAGCTCGCTCGCGACCCACTGCCGGCCGGTCGAGCGGGCCGGGATGAGGCCGAAGAGGCTGTCGATCATGTTCACTGCTGGTTCTCCTGGTCCTTCAGCCACGCCTTGAGCTCGGCGAGCTTCTCGACGCTCAGCACGATCTCGACGAGCGGCGTGATCCGGAAGCGGTCCTCGGACTCCTCCTCGATCAGCCCCTCGCGGGCGAGCCGTTCGACCGCCCGGCGGATCTCGCGGCGCGCGGCGGCGTCCCCGCTGGCGACGTCGAAGTAGGTGAGCACGCTCTGCTCCAGCTCGTCGGCGTCCACCCGTGCGGAGTTCTCCCCCGCGCCTCGCTCGCGCTGGAAGACGGTGCGGAGATGGACCAGCACGAGCGTCTCGGCACGCGAGTAGGCGTCGTCCTTGAGGAGCACCGGCACGTCCAGCTCCTCCGAGCGCACCTGCCGCTTGTAGGCGATGCCGCGGTCGTGGTCGACGACGAGCCGCACGAACAGGTCGTGGAGCCGCGACTCGATCACCGCCTGGTGATCGAGCAACGTACGCCACTGCCGCGGGCTCTTCTCCGCGGTGATGAACCGGCGGCGCAGCAGCTGGACCAGCACCCGGCGTACGTCGGCGTCGAGGACGCCGCGGTCGCCGACGAAGAGCTCGGTCGGGTCGTCCTCCATCGAGACGGGCTCGATGAAGCCCTCCGGCTCGCTGCCGTAGGCGACCGCCTCGGTCTCGGTCTCACTCAAAGTCGTTCCCCTCACCGTCTGCCTTCATCCTCACCTCGCCGAACGCGAACCTGCGGCGCACCCCGTCCGCGCGGACCGCCTCGATCGTGGCGATCTCGCCCGTCTCGTCCATGCCGCGCCGGTGGGCGATCTCGAGCAGCCCGAGCAGGTCGACCGGGCGCCGGATCTCCTCCGGTGCGGCCGCGAAGACCTCGGCGACATCCACCGGCTCTCCGGCGCGCGCAGCGACGTACGCATCGAGATGCGCCTCGATCGCCCGGTAGCCCGGCCCGCCCCAGGCCTTGGTGTCCTCGACCGCGCTCTCCACATCGCCCCAGTCGGCCAGCGGCGCCGGTGGCTCGGGCGGTCGCAGCTCGCCGACGGACTGGCGCAGGTGGGCGAGGTCGGCGACGGGCAGCCGGCGCAGCGGCTCGACGGACTCGGCCGGCCGCGAGGACGGCATCCACGCCTGGAAGCCGACCATCACATCGCGCAGCAGGTCGTCGACCTGCCGGTCGCGGGCCGGGTCGTGCGTACGCACCTGGGTGGTGATCACGTGGGAGGCGGTCTGCTGGGCGGCCAGCACCTCGGCGACACCGGTCTCGATCCGGCGTCCGACCGCGGCCAGCTCGGCGCGCTCGGGCGGACCCATCGCCTGCGTGAACCGGTGTCGCAGCACGGTGTGCAGGTTGGTGGCCAGGTCGTCGAGGCGCCGCGGGTCACCGACCATCCGCAGCGCACCGGCGAACGCCTTCCCCTCCGGGGTGGAGGCCATCACGTCCTTGCCGCGCTGCAGGTACTCGCGCAGGACCTCACCTGCCGGACGTACGTCCTGGCGCAGGTCGGTCACCACGTCACGCTGCATCGCCCGGATCGACTCGACCACCCGCGCGAAGTCGGCCGGGAGCTCGCGGGTCAGGTGGAGGATGTTCTCGGCCTGCTCCAGCAGGGTGTCGTCGTCGACGGTGTCGACGACGCCGGTGCGGTCCAGGCGGGCGATCTCGGCGCGACGCTCGGCGATCTCCTCGGTCAGCCGCGCCACCCGGGTCAGCACGTCGGGGTCGGCGTCGAGGGCGAGCCGCTCGACCGCCTCCAGCAGCGTCCTGACCCGCGACTCCGAGACCCGCGCCCGCGACCCGCTCGCGCGTCCGGCGATCTCCAGGGCACCCACCGCGTGCGCGGAGAGCCGGTAGACCTCGTCCTCGCCCTCGATCTGGCGCAGCAGCCACCCGGCGCGCACCCACTGACGGCACAGCTCGCGCGCCGTGCCGACCGGGAGCATCACCTCGCCCCCCTCGCCCTCGGCATGGCCGGTGGCCCGGAGCCGGTCCAGCATGTCGCCGATCTCCGCGTGCGCGTCCACGACGGGCACCGCGGCCCGCTCGGAGGTGAAGGTCACCGAGAGCACCGCCACCACGAACGGCGCGAACCGTCCGTGCAGGAGGTCGAGCATCGGGTTCTTGAAGGCGGCCAGAGCCCCGGCGTACGCCGCCTCGACGCGAGTGTCACTCATCGGCAGATACCGTACGTGGCAGCACCGACAACACCACAACCTTCATCACACGCGCGGACGCGCCGAGAATTCGGTTGCCGCCTACCGCATAGTTATCCCATGCGGGTTCGTCCTTTTCCTGTCGTAGTGGCCGTGGTGGCCCTGATCGCACTCTCCGGCTGCGCCGGCAACTCAGAGAGCCCGGAGTCCGCCGCGAAGGGCGAGTCCGCCAGCGCCTCGCCGTCGGTGAAGCCCCTCGCCGCCGAGATCTCTCCCGCCGACGGCGCCAAGGACGTCCCGGTCGACAAGCAGGTCACGGTGACCGCGACCTCGGGCGAGTTCACGAGCGTGAAGGTCGCCAAGCCGGACGGACGCACCGTGCCCGGCTCGCTGTCGGAGGACAAGACGACGTGGACCGCCAACGACCTGCTCGACCCGGCGCTGCGCTACACGGTCACCGCCACCGGCGAGACCGGCACGGTCACCAGCAGCTTCACCACCCGCTCGCTCTCCCTGGCCCAGCAGACCTTCGCCACGATCGTCCCCGTGGACAAGTCCGAGGTCGGCGTCGGGATGCCGGTCGCGGTCTACTTCGACATCCCGGTCAAGGACCACGCCTCCTTCGAGAAGCGGATGCACGTCACCTCCACTCCGGCCCAGACCGGGTCGTGGCACTGGGTCTCCGACACCGAGGCGCGCTACCGTCCGCAGGTCTACTGGAAGCCCGGCACCACCATCAAGGTCGACCTCGACATCAACGGCGCCTCCGCGGGCGCCGGCGTCTACGGTCAGCACAGCCGCTCGGCCAGCTACAAGGTCGGCGACGCCCACGTCTTCAGGGTCAACGCGCAGACCCACCGGATGAAGGTCTTCAGCAACGGCAAGCTGCTGCGTGCGATCCCGGCGACCACCGGCAAGGCCGGCTTCACCACCCGCTCGGGGATCAAGGTGATCTCCGAGAAGCACCGGGTCAAGGAGATGCGCTCGGAGACGATCGGCATCTCCGACCAGGGCTCGAGCGACTACTACTCCCTCGACGACGTCGAGTACGCCATGCGCCTGACCAACTCCGGCGAGTTCATCCACGCCGCGCCGTGGTCGACCGGCTCCCAGGGCTACGCCAACGTCTCCCACGGCTGCACCGGCATCTCCACCGACAACGCCGCCTGGCTCTACGGCCTGGCCCGCATCGGCGACATCGTCGAGACCACCGGCACCGACCGGAAGATGGAGTGGGACAACGGCTTCGGCGACTGGAACCTGTCCTGGGCCGAGTACCAGAAGGGGTCAGCCCTGCGCTGACTCCGGTAAGGCCGTCGTCATGACCGCCAACCCGTCCAGATGACGCGCCAGGCCGTACTCGAACAACGTCTCCAGGTCCGGCGCGGCATCCTCGGAGACGGCCGACAGCAGTGGGTACCTGGTGCTGGTGAGCACCTCGCGACGCCGGGCCCGTTGCATCCGCGACCAGCGGCTCAGGCTCAGGCCGCTCCTCCGCTCGGCCGCGGCCTCACGGGCGTTGGACAGGGCGACGGTGACCACCAGGCCGTGCAGCGTGAGCGCCTCCTGAAGGCGTACGTCCATCGGGAGCTCGAGCTCGTCCAGCGCCCGCAACGTCCACTCGGTGTGGTCCATCATGTGCGGGACGAGGTTGGGCCGGGTGAACGAGACGACCTGCGGCAGCCACGGGTGGCGCGAGCACAGGCGCCAGTGCTCGCGCGCGACGTGCTCGAGCTTGGCGCGCCAGCCCCGAGGGCCGTGCTCGGGCAGGGCGCAGTCGCCGAAGACGAGGTCGGCCATCTGGGTCAGCAGGTCGTCCTTGCCCGTGACGTGGCGGTAGAGGGACATCGGACCGAGGTCCAGCCGGTTCGCGAGGCGGCGCATCGACAGCGTATGGAGACCATCGGCGTCGGCCATGTCGATGGCGGCACGAACGATGCGCGTACGCAGCATCTCCTGTTCCTCTGACCCGGGCCGTCGTTCGAGTGAGGCACCCGACCGCGCGGTGACCACCGTGCCCGATCCCACCGTCGTCTCCACGAGCCCCTCCTCGCGCAACGCGGCGGTCACCTTGGTCGCGGTGGCCACCGCGACCCCCCAATCTCTCGCGATGGCCCGGATCGACGGCACCCGGTCGCCGGGACGCAGCTCGCCTCGGGCGATGCGTGCACCGATCTCCGCGGCGATCACTCGGTACGGCGGATCAAGGCGCTCCGAAGGCGGCATCACGGCTCCGATCTGGGTCGGCTGGACCGGTCGGCTCGGCCCGGCGTACTAGTTCACTTCGAGACCAACACTAGTGCACTTTGTCGCGTTATCCCTTGCTATAGGGCTTCCGGCCGTGAATACGGTGTACGCAGCACACCCACACCAAGGCAGTCACCACGAATCGAAGGGAGCACGAATGAGGAACCGCGACGTTCTCGTGACGGGAGGCGGGATCGCCGGGACGGCACTGGCCCATCTGCTGCGCCGATACGGGTTCAGGCCGACGGTGGTGGAGCGCTCGCCGGGACCGAGGACGGGTGGTCACGCGATCGACATCCGTGGGACGGCCCGCGAGGTGATCGAGCACCTGGGCCTCGTACCCCAGGTCCGTGAGCGCCTGCTCGCTGCCCGCGGCATGGCCTTCGTGGATGAGCGCGGGCGCCGCCAGGCCAGCTTCGACCCTGACGTGTTCGGCCCTTCGGGCGGGCCCGCTGCCGAGTGGGCGCTGCTGCGCACCGATCTGGCCGGCATCCTCTATGAGGCGACCAAGGACGACGTCGAGTTCGTCTTCGACGACGCGATCACAGAGGTCACCCAGGACGGGGACGGTGTCACCGTCGCGTTCGAGAAGGGGCAGAGCCGGCGCTTCGACCTCGTGGTCGGCGCCGACGGCGTCCACTCCGACCTGCGTCGGATGATCTTCGGGCCCGAGGAGCGCTACGTCCACGACCTCGACTCCTACCTGTGCCTCTACTCGGTCAGCTCCGCGACGGAGCACGACTGGCAGCTGATGTACACGATGCCGGGCAGCGGAGGCCGCCCGGGCCGCACCGCAGGCATGCGGCCGCTCCCGGGCACCGACCGGGCCCTGACGGCCTTCTTCTTCCGGGGCCGCGGGTTCTCCTACGACCGGCACGATGTCGAGGCCCAGAAGCAGATGGTGGTGCGTACGTTCCAGGACGCTGGTTGGGTCGTGCCTCGCGTGCTGCCGCAGATCTGGGACAGCCCCGACTTCTACTTCGACCGGGTCGAGCAGGTGCAGATGGACACCTGGTCCAGCGGCCGGGTCGTGCTCGTGGGCGATGCCGCCTACTGCGCATCGCCGATGTCGGGCATCGGCACCAGCCTCGCGCTGGTCGGTGCCTACGTGCTCGCCGGCGAGCTGGCCAAGGCGGACGGCGACCACCGAGTCGCACTGCCCGCCTACGAGACGGGGATGCGCGGTTTCGTCGACCGCGCCCACGTCTTCGCCCGCACCTCCGGCGACGGTGGCCTGATGCCGGACAGGCCCGCCCAGATGTGGCTGCGCAACCTCTCGATCCGCGCGATGCGGTTCCTTCCCAGGCGGCTGGTCGGCCGCGGCCTGGAAAGAGTCGCCGACACGGTCTCCCTCGCCGACCACGCCGCCCCGTGCGCCGACCGACCGCTCACCGGGGGAATGACCGGCCGATGAGCACCTCCTCCACTGCCGTCGTCGCCGCCGCGCCCCTCCACGGCCGACTGCGGGCCGCCTGGACGCTCGCACTGATGACGACGCTGTGCGCCGAGCTGACCTTCACCGCCGTCGCCGTCCCGGCGGCCTGGATCCTGCTGCCGCTCCTGCTGGTGATGTACGGGGCCGGCGTCCTCCTCATCCGGGAGGCGACGGTCCGTGTCGGCGGCGGCTGGCCGAGCCTGGTGGCGCTCGGCGTCGCGTACGAACTGGCCGAAGACGGACTGGGGCTCCGGGCCCTGACCAGCCCGGACATGTACGGCGCCGCCGACTGGGGTCTGCGCACCCTCGGTGTCAACTGGACATACTGGGAGTCACAGCTCGGGGTCCACGTCGTGCTCAGTGTGCTTCTGCCCGTGATGATCACCAACATGCTCTTTCCACGCTTCCGGGGACGCGCCTACCTGCGCACCGGCGGGCTCGTGGTCACCGGAGCTCTCGCGGTCCTCGGCGTGGTCGGCCTCCGGGTCGTCATCGCCGGCACGGAGGACCCCGGCTATCACCTGCCATGGGGATGGGCCGCGGCGTACGTGGTGCTCATCGGGGTGCTCGCCTGGGTGGGTCTGCGAGTCCTCCCCCGGCGCCACGGCAGCGCCCGGACCGACCGGACCGTCCCGGGCCGCTCGGCGCCTCGCCCGGTGGTGGTCGGCCTGGTGTCGGGCTGCCTGACCATGGCCTTCCTGACGACGCTGCTGCCGCTCGGTCTCGGCCCGGTCCTTCTCTTCGGGGACGCGATGGCTCCGTGGTTCCGGCTCCTCGCCGGCGCGGCGATCGCGATCGCCGCCGGATGGCTGGTCGTACGCTGGCGCGGTGGCGCGGGCTGGGACGACCGACACCGGCTCTGGCTGGCCGGCGGGATCCTGGTCTCCCATACCGCGTTCATGATCCCCGCCTCGGTTCTCAGCGTGTTCCTCGGCCTGCTCACCATCGGCCTGGAGCTCGTGCTGCTGATCGCCTTCGGCCGGCGGCTCCGGCGGCGAGGACTCGTCGGCACTCGGTGATCTCCGCGGCTAAGTCACCCGTGCGCTCAGCCCTCGGCGACAGCCGCGCATCATCTGCCTGTGGTTCCAGGTGAGCACGGGCCGCAGCGCGACCGAGGCCAACCCGAGCAGCCCGCCGACGACGACCTCCTGCTCGAACACCGTCCGGCTTCCGCTCGATGTCGGTATCAGCGTCCACCGCGCGAACCCGTCCAGGTCGCCGCCTAGGCCCACCTCGAGCGTCGGCAGGTCGCGGCTGACCGCGTGCAGCTCGATCTCCAGGTCATAGGGAAGAGCCGAGCGGCACACCAGCAGGGCATCGTCCTCCCCCAGCTTGGCCACCGCTCGCACCTGGGGCCACCACTGGGGATAGCGCTCCAGGTCGACCAGGACGTCGCGCGCCGCCTCGGTCGACATCGGCAGCTCCCAGGTCTCGGCGAAGACGTAGCGCGCGGGCATGTCCCCAGTGTGCCCGGCGCCCCATCACGCCAGGAGTGTCGCGACCGCCTCACGTCCCTGGGCCGGCGAGAGAGCGCCGAGCGCGGCCTCGGCGGCGGTGTCGCACAGCTCGGCGGTGACGGACCCGAGCCGGGCCCCGACCGCGGCCACCGCGGCCGGCGCCATCGACAGCGAGGTGATGCCCAACCCGACGAGCACGGGCGCGAGCAGCGGGTCGGCGGCGGCCTCGCCGCAGATCCCGACGGGCTTGCCGGCGGTACGCCCCGCCTCGGCGGTGATCGCGATGAGCTGCAGCACCGCGGACTGCCAGGGATCGGTGAGGTGGGCGAGGTCGGTGGCGAGCCGGTCCGCGGCCATGGCGTACTGGGTCAGGTCGTTGGTGCCGATGGAGAGGAAGTCGACCACCTCCAGCATCCGGTGGGCCAGCAACGCCGCCGCGGGCACCTCGACCATGACGCCCGCCTTGAGGCCGCGAGCGCGGACCAGGGCGGCGAAGTCGGCGGCCTCCTGGACCGTGGCGACCATCGGCGCCATCACCCAGGTGTCGGCCCCGGTGCGCCTGGCGGCGATCGCGACGGCGTCGAGCTGGCGCTCCAGCAGGCCGGGGTTGTCGGCGGCCAGCCGCAGGCCGCGCACGCCCAGCGCCGGGTTCTCCTCGCCCTCATGGGTCGCGAAGGCGATCGGCTTGTCCGAACCGGCGTCCAGGGTGCGTACGACGACGTGGCCGCGGCCCGCGAAAGGCGCGAGCACCTCGGCGTAGACGTCGGCCTGCTCGGCGACGGTGGGCTCCTCGCGCCGGTCGAGGAAGCAGAGCTCGGTGCGGAAGAGCCCTACGCCCTCGACCTGGTCGGCGGCCGCGTCGCGTGCCGAGGAGCCGTCGGCGACGTTGGCGAGGAGCGCCACCGGGTGCCCGTCGGCGGTACGTCCGGGCCCGGCCCAGGCCGCGACCGCCTGGCGCCGGGCGAGGTCGGTCTCTGCGCGGACGGCGGCGTCAGGACCCGGCTCCAGGTCGACGATCCCGGCCTGGCCGTCGACGAGCACAGGGGTCCCTGGCGCGATTCCGGTCGCGCCGGCCACCCCGACCAGGCACGGGATGCCGAGCTGGCGGGCGATGATCGCGGTGTGGCTGGTGGGGCCGCCTCGCTCGGTGACCAGCGCAACGACGCGGGCGGGGTCGAGGGCGGCGGTGTCGGAGGGCGCCAGGTCGGCGGCCACCAGCACGCACGGCCCCTCGGGAACGTCGACACCGGGCTCGGGCTCGCCGGCAAGATGGGCGAGGACCCGCCGTTCGATGTCGCGCAGGTCGGTGACCCGCTCGGCCATCAGGCCACCCATCCCGCTGAACAGCGTGGCGAACTGCTCCACCGCGGCCTCGACGGAGGCGACCGGTCCCTCCCCCGCACGCAGGTGCTTTTCCACCGCGACCCGCAACCCCTTGTCACGGGCGAGGCCGGCACTCGCGCTCAGCACGGAGGCGGCCGCCCCGGAGGCGGTCTCGGCCCGGCGGGCGTACCCGTCGGCGACGGCGGTGGCGGCCGCTTGGTAGGCCGCGAGGGCGTCCTCGGGCTGGTCGAAGCCGCGTCGTTCGAGGGCCTCCAGCGCGACGGGATCGACCTCGGTCCGCACCACGTGCACGGGCGCCAGCACGATCCCCGGGACCACTGGAGTGCCGGAGAGGACAGATGAGTGAGACGTGACCATGGCCACAAATATCTGCCCTGAACCCTTGACTAGTCAACACATTCGGGCATAAAACAACATATGTGGGCATTCACAACGCCGAAACCCACCTGAAACCACACCGATCATGAAGGAGGCCTCGATGTACGCCGAAGAGCGACAGATCGCGACGGCCCGTCTCGTCGCCGAGCGCGGGCGGATATCCGTGGCCGACATCGCCGAGCGGTTCGAGGTCACCACCGAGACCGTGCGGCGCGACCTCTCGACGCTGGAGCGACGGGGCCTGGTCCGCCGGGTCCACGGCGGCGCGGTGCCGGTGGAGGCCATGGCGGTGCTCGAGTCCGCGCTCGGCGAGCGGGAGCAGACGTTCACCGCCCAGAAGGACCGCATCGCCCAGGTCGCGCTCGACCTCCTGCCCCCTGCCGGCGGCACCATCGCCATCGACGCCGGCACGACGACCAGCAGGTTCGCCCACGCGCTCCCCCGCGACCACCAGCTCACGGTCGTGACCCACGCCGTCCCGGTGGCCGCACAGCTGGCCGGCAGCGCCCAGATCGAGCTCCACCTGCTGCCCGGGCGCGTCCGGCCGGCCACTCAGGCCGCGGTCGGCGCGGAGACCGTGGACGCGCTCAGCCGTCTGCGGGTCGACGTCACCTTCGTGGCCACCAACGGGCTGACACTGGCCCACGGCCTCTCCACTCCCGACCACGAGGAGGCCGCGACGAAGCGAGCGCTGGTCAACGCCGCCCGCCGGGTCGTGTGCCTGACCGACTCCAGCAAGATCGGCGTCGAGACCACGCTCCGCTTCGCCGCGCTGGGCAACGTCGACGTGCTCGTCACCGACAGCGACATCGACGACGACGTCGCCGACGAGCTCCGCGAGAGCGGCCTCGAGGTGCTGATCGCATGATCCTCACCCTGACCGCCAACCCGAGCATCGACCACACCGTGATGCTCACCAGCCCGCTGCGCCGCGGTGAGGTCCTGCGCGCCCGGACCACCACCTCACAGCCCGGCGGCAAGGGCGTGAACATCTCCGGAGCCGCGTACGCGGCGGGCGTTCCCACCCGCGCCGTGCTCCCCTGCCCCGACCTCGACCCGATGGTCACCGAGCTGCGTGCCGGCGGGCTCGACGTGGTCACCGTCGGACCCGCCGGGCGGCCGCGGATCAACACCACCGTGACCGAGCCCGACGGCACCACCACCAAGCTCAACGGCCCGGGAGCCACCGCAACCCCGGCACTGCTCGACGCCCTGGCGGCCCGACTCGTGAAGGAGGCCGAGCAGGCCCGCTGGGTCGTCCTCGCCGGATCGCTGCCGCCCGAGGCGCCGTCCGGTTGGTACGCCGAGGTGGTGAGCGCACTCCGCTCCACCGGCGCCCGCATCGCCGTCGACACCAGCGAGGCACCTCTCGAGGCGCTCGCCGCCGGGCTCCCGGCCGGCGCACCCGACCTGCTCAAGCCCAACGCCGAGGAGCTGGCCTCCATCACCGGTTCCGACTCCCTCGAGGACCCGGCCGCAGCAGCGGCGGCGGCCCGCAGCCTGGTCGACCGCGGCGTCACCGCCGTGCTCGCGACCCTCGGCGGGAACGGCGCCGTCCTCGTCTGCGAGGAAGGCACCTGGCACGCCACCCCGCCACCCACCGAGGTCGTCAGCACGGTAGGCGCCGGGGACAGCTCGCTGTTCGGCTATCTCCTCGCCGACCTGCGCGGACTCTCCGCCCCCGAACGTCTCGGGCTCGCCGTCGCGTACGGCAGTGCAGCCGCCGGCCTCCCCGGCACCACCCTCCCCACCCCACCCCAGGTCCGTGCCGACCTCGTGTCCGTACGCGACCTCGACCCCATCACCGGAGGACTCTGATGTCCGCACTCATCGCCCCCGAGCTCGTCGCCCTCGGCGCCGATCTCGGCCCCGACAAGCACGACGTCATCCGTGCCCTGGCCCAGCGCGTGGCCGACTCCGGCCGAGCCACCGACCTCGACGCGCTCGTCACCGACGCGCTGGCCCGCGAGGAGGTCTCCGCCACCGGGCTCCCCGGCGGCCTGGCGATCCCGCACTGCCGTACGTCCGGGGTCGACGAGCCCGTGGTGGCCTTCGCCCGGCTCTCACCGCCGGTCGACTTCGGCGGCAAGGACGGCCCGGCCGACCTCGCCTTCCTGATCGGGGCACCGGCGGGCGGTGACGCCACGCATCTGACCATCCTGACCAAGCTGGCCCGTGCCCTGGCCCGTCCTGAGTTCGGTCAGACCCTGCGGGAGACCGACTCGGCCGAGCAGGCCGCTCAGACCATTCTCGACGCGGTCGGCGACGTACCGGCCCCGGCCCGCAGCGCCACGCCGGAGCCTGCCCCGGCCGCGGCGGAGAAGCGCTCCCTGGTCGCGGTGACCGCCTGCCCGACCGGTATCGCCCACACCTACATGGCCGCCGAGGCGCTCCAGGCCGCGGCCGCACGGGCCGGCGTCGAGATCGCGGTCGAGACCCAGGGCTCGGCCGGGGCGACCCCGTTGCCCGCCGAGACCATCGCCCGCGCCGACGCCGCCATCTTCGCCGTCGACGTCGGTGTCCGTGACCGGAGCCGCTTCGCCGGCAAGCCGCTGGTCTCCTCCGGCGTGAAGCGTCCGATCGACGACGCCGACGCGATGATCACGGAGGCGCTCGCCGCCGCCGAGGACCCGCACGCCGCCCGCGTGGAGTCCGGCCGGGGTGACTCGTCGCAGTCCGCCGAGACCGCCTCGGAGAGCTGGGGCGGACGGACCCGCCGGGTCCTGATGACCGGCGTCTCCTACATGATCCCGTTCGTCGCCGCCGGCGGCCTGCTGATCGCGCTGAGCTTCCTGCTCGGCGGCTACGACATCACCGACGTCTACGGCGCGGTCATGGTCGACAACACCCTGACCAACCTGCCCGACGTCCAGGCGCTCGGTCTCGAGCACGCCCTCTTCGACAGCGGCCTCGCCGTCTACCTCGGCGCACTGTTCTTCGTCATCGGCAAGACCGCGTTCATGCTGTTCATCCCCGCGTTGGCCGGCTATATCGCGTACGCCATCGCCGACCGCCCCGGCATCGCCCCGGGCTTCATCATGGGTGCGCTGGCCGCCAACCTGTTCGGCGTGGTCAACGCCGACGGCGTCGCGGCACCCGCGACCGGCTTCCTCGGCGCGATCGCGGGCGGTGTGCTCGCCGGTGTGATCGCCCACTGGGTCAGCGGGTGGCGTGTGCCGAGCTGGGCGCGTGGCCTGATGCCCGTGCTGGTGATCCCGCTGGTGACCTCGATCCTGGCCGGCCTGGTGATGATCGTGGTGCTCGGCAAGCCGATCAACTGGCTCATGGAGCGGCTCACCGACGGGCTCGCCGCCCTGGACGGCACCAGCGCCGTCGCCCTCGGCGCCGTGCTGGGCCTGATGATGGCCTTCGACATGGGCGGCCCGCTCAACAAGGTCGCCTACAGCTTCGCCGCCACCGGCGTCGGTGCCGCCTCGCTCGCCGCCGACTCCCCCGAGCTGCGGATCATGGCCGCGGTCATGCTCGCCGGCATGGTCCCGCCGATCGCGCTGGCGCTGGCCACCGTCCTGCGTCCCCAGCTCTTCACCCCCGCAGAGCACGAGAACGGCAAGGCCGGCTGGCTGCTCGGCGCGTCGTTCATCACCGAGGGAGCGATCCCCTTCGCCGCCGGCGACCCGATGCGCGTCATCCCGGCGATCATGCTCGGTAGCGCCGTGACCGGCGGGCTCTCCCAGCTCTTCGACGTCGGCGTACGCGCACCGCACGGCGGCATCTTCGTCCTCTTCGCCGTCACCAACGTCCTCGGCTACCTGATCGCGCTGGCCGCCGGTGTGATCGTCGGCGCCGGCGCCGTGATCGCCCTCAAGTCGCTCGGCCGCGCTCCGGTCCCGGCCGCCGCGACCAGCTGAGCCTCCACCACATCCACGCAACCCACCGAAGGAGCATCATGCCCACCCAGACCGTCACCGTCGGCTCCGCCGTCGGCCTGCACGCCCGTCCCGCCGCGATCATCTCCGAGAAGGTCGAGGAGCTCGGCGCCGAGATCACCCTCGCCGTCCCCGGCGGCGAGCCCGTCGACGCCGCCTCGTCCCTGCTGATCATGACCCTCGGCGCCGCCAACGGCGACAAGGTCGAGGTCACCGGCCCGGACCAGGCCGCGGTCGACGCCGTCGCCGCCCTCGTCGCGCAGGATCTCGACGCCTGAGCGAGGCTCACCCAGGTAGGCCGAGACGTCACCCCCGTCGCCCGAAGCGTCAGCGCGGTCGGTCGAGCTGGCGCGCATGTGCCAACTCGGCCGACGTACCTGACGCCTCGGCCGGGGGTTTTCCGGCCCGCGGCACTGATCACGGCAACTGGGCTCATCCGATGCGCGAGAACGGTACGTTGGAAGTGTGGTCGATCCTCCGTGGGACCTTCTGCTGACCGTGGCCTTCGTGCTCACCGGCACCGCGGGGATCTGGATCCTCGTGGTCTGTCCTCCCTCGGGCGGGGAGACCGTTCTCCACGTCAACCACGCCGCGATGAGCGCGGCGATGATCCTGATGATCTGGGTGATCGTCTCGGACATCGCCGTCTGGGCGCAGGTCGCACTGTTCGCGGTGCTGACGTTGGCCCTGCTGCCGGCTCTGCGGGGCGCGAGCGACCGGACCCGGCGTGCCGACGTGGTCGGACATCTCGCCCTCAACGCCGCGATGATCTGGATGCTCGCCGCGATGCCGCTGCTGATGGCTGGCGCCCATGCGAGCGACGTCCAGGGTCATGCGGGCCACGGCAGTGCGGCGGCGATCGCACCGGCCGGGCACCCTCCGGGCTGGGCGATCGCGGTCAACTCGGGTTTCGTCGTGGTCTGCGCGGCCGGGATGCTCTGGTGGCTGGTGCGCGCGACCGCGGTGCGCGAGCACCGTCTGCCCGCGATCGGTCACGGGCTGATGGCGGCCGGCATGGGCACGATGCTCTTCCTGATCCCTGCGTGACCTAGACACCTGCGAGCGGTCGGCCGCTGTCGCGCCAGCCGAGGACGCCGCCCTCGAGGTTGTAGGCCAGACGGCCGGTCGAAGCGGCCCGGGCGGCGAACCGCGCCGACCGGTCCCCCGTCGGGCAGGCGAACACCACCCTAGACGCCTCGGAGAACGGCATCCCCGCCTCCATGACCTGCTCGAGCAGGTCGTCGCGGAGGTTGATCGCCCCCGGGATGTGGCCAGCCTGGAAGGCCAGCGCCGTGCGTACGTCCACCACGACCACGTGCTCGCCCGTGGCCGCCCACGCCTCGATGTCCTCCGGGGTCGCCGAGGGCGCCGCTTCCACTGGCGCGGGGCCGGCCGCGCCGAACAGGTCGGGGCGGCGGTGGCGGTAGTAGGAGAGGTACGGCTCCATCCGGTCGCACGCGATCACGACCGCCGTGACCGGGCCTCCGGGCCCCGCCAGGAGTCGTTCCCGGGCCGCGGCGAAGGCCGCCCCGGTGGTGGGGCCGGCGAGCACGCCGTGCCGGGTGGCGAGCTCGAGGCTCGCGGAGATCGCATCGGCCGAGTCGACCGCGGCGATGGCGTCGTAGAAGCCGGGGTCGAAGAGCCCGACCTCCCACATCTCGGCCGCCGAGCGGATGCCGGGGATGAAGTCCCCCTCGGCGGCGACGACGCCGACCACGGCGGTCCCCGGGTTGCGCTCGCGCAGGTAGGTCGCGGCCCCTCGGGTGGAGCCGGTGGTGCCGAGCCCACCCACGAGCAGGTCGACCGAGCCGGCGTCGCGGTGGATCTCGCGCCCGGTCTGCTCGTAGTGGGCTCGCAGGTTGTCCTCGTTGGTGTACTGCGAGGTGTGGTGGTAGCGGCGGGGCTCGGCCGCCATGAGGTCGCCGATCACCCCGAACACGTCGTTGGGCGCGGTCGGGTCCGGGCACTCGGAGAGCCCTGGCATCTCGGTCACCTCGGTGCCCAGCAGCGACAGCATCTCGCGGACCTCGCGCACCCGGACCCGGTTGGTGAAGGCACGGAACCCGACCCCGTGCATCGAGGCGATGATCTGGAGCGCCTTGGCGGTGTTGCCGCTCGATGCCTCCACGACGACCTGCTCGTTCTCGACGATCTGGTCGATGTGGTCGCGCAGCAGCCCCCAGGCGACGCGGTCCTTGACCGAGCCGAACGGGTTCGCCGACTCCAGCTTCAGAAAGATCTCCGCCTCGGGGACGCCGTGCTTGGCTGGATCGAGCCGCAGCAGCGGGGTCTCGCCGATCAGGTCGAGCACGCTGTCGTAACGCATGGTCAGCTCCCGTGGTGGTCGTCGGCGACGAAGGCGAACCGTCCGCCCTCCAGGACCGCCGCGATCTTCGGCGGCGGCGGATGCCCGGCGGCCGCGGACGCCGAGAGGTCCATCTGATAGGCGGCGGTGTTGACGAACGCGAGTACGTCGCCGCTGCTCGGTTCGGACTCGAGGAACACCTTGCGGCGGCTCACCAGGTCCGACTCCAGGCACAGCCGGCCGGCGAGGAACACACCCTCCGCCGGCGGCTCACCGTGCCCGTCGAGGAGCACCGGGTCCAGCAGGACCTCCTGGTCGGCGGGGGTGACCTGGTTGCGGGACAGGTCGAGCACAACCAGGTCGCGCCCTGCGGCGCGCTTGCGGTAGAGCACCGAGGCCAGGGTGACCCCGGCGTGGTCGACCAGGGCCTTGCCCGGCTCGATCCACAGCGTGAGCATGCATTCGCGCAGCACCTCGGCCACCGGTCGCCGTTCGATCTCGGCGGCCAGGAACCGCTCCAGCACCTCGGTGGTGGGGCGGTGGTTGGCGTACTTGTGGGAGGCCCCGGGGTCGTGGCCGGGCCAGACCAGCTCACCCGGGGTCGCGAGCGCCTGCGCGTACCGCTGGAACGGCTCGGGATCATCGACGAAGCGCTGGCGGAACCCGCCGCCGATGTCGACCACCGACGGCCGCAGACCCTTGCGGTGCGCGGCGGCCACGACCGCCATCGACTCGGTCAGCGCGTCGACCCGGGCCGCCGGGTCGGCGGTGTCGAGGTGGAACGCGACACCGCGCAGGTCGAGCCCGGGGGCGCGGCGTACGGTCTCGAGGGCGGCATCGGCGTCGGCGAGATCGATGCCGAACCGAGACTGCGGCACTGCCGGAGAGGCGAAGCCGGAGAGTCGCAGGAGGACCGGGACGGCGCTACCGGCGGGCGCGGCAGCGGCGAGCCGGTCGAGCTCCCAGAGGTCGTCGGCGTTGGCGGTGACCCCCAGCCCGGCGATCCGCTCGATGAACGCCGGCGACTTCGGACCGGTCGCCTCGATCCGGTCCGGCGCGAACCCCGCGGCCAGGGCCCGGTCGAGCTCGGCAGCGGAGGCCACGTCCGCGCCGAGCCCGGCGGCGGACGTCTCGGCCAGCAGCGCGGCCGAGGCATTCACCTTGTGCGCGTAGAAGATGTCGTACGGCACGCCGTGACGCCGCAGCACGCCCGCGAGAGCGGCGGCGTTCTCCGCGATGACCTGGGGAAAGACCACGTGGAGCGGAGATCCAAATCGTTCGATCGCCTCGCCCACCGCGGCGGCGTCAGCGAGGAAACGGGCGGCCAGCGGGTGCCGCGCGGCCGGGAGCGGAAAGCGTTGGCTCACCCCTCGGCCACCGTGTAGCCGGAGTCGCGCAGGTCGGCGAAGATCCGGTCGCGCTGCCCGGCGTCGGTGAACCTGGCCCGGACCCGCTTCCCGTGCAGGTCCACCTCGATCAGCTCGGCCGCCTGGGCGTCGAAGACGGCGGTGATCGTCACCCGACAGTGCCGGCAGGTCATGTCCGGGACCCCGAACTCCTGCTCCCCCGCCGCGAAACGTACGTCCCGGATGGCGGACTCGGGGATCTCGGCGATCCGCACCGACGCGACCGCGGACCGGAACGCGCCGGTGAGCGCCTCGGCCACGGCCGCGAGCGGCGAGACGCGCTGCCCGTCGACCTGATGGGCCCGCTGTCCGAGGCAGACGGGCCGTTCCCCCATCGGCAGCAGCGCGTACTGTCGTGAGATCTGGTCGAGCTCGACGTGGTAGCGCTGGATGGCTGCACGCACCCCCAGGCCCTCCTCGCGGGCCCGGTCCATCACCTCGTGGGCATCGATGATCGTACGGCGCTTCATCTCGGCGAGCAGCGCGACGGTGTCCGCGGTGTAGCGCAGCCGGCCGCCGGAAACCTCCAGGCGCGCGGGGATCATGCCCCTGCGGTAGGTGGAGGCCTGCAGCTCCCAGAACCAGGTCGAGGCCACCGTCCCGTACAGCCCGGAAGCCCACATCGCCTCGGCGAACTCGACCGGGTCCTCGATCCCGACCTGTCCGGCGAGCATGCCGTGCTGGACGAGCGCGCGGCCGGCGGCCTCTGCGCCGACGCGGAAGATCTCGGCAGGCTCCTGGTCGGTGGTCGTGTCGGCCAGGACGTCGAGCGCGTCGTCGTCGAGTGCGTCCGAACGCGCGGTGACGGGATCGGCGCCGGCGATCGCGTCACCCACCGCGATCACGGCCTCCCTGGCCGCGATCGGCAGCACCGGGCCGAGCGGGCCCGGGCCGATGTGGCCGCTGTTCGCGATGCCGCGGGAGTCGCGCCAGGTGACGCGGTGGGTGGCGCTGACGACCTGGTCCGGTCCGCATGGACGCATGAAGGACTCGAGATAGCGGCGCTGTCCGGTCGTGAGCGATCCTCCGGGTTCCGGGCTGAGCTCCTCGACGCGGTAGTCGACCGACACCTCCGCCACCGCCGGGGCCGGGCCGGCCAGGAAGCCGGTGCCGGCGACCTCGGCCAGGATGCGGGCCGCGGCGGCGCGGTCGTACCGGATGCCTTCGTTCTGCACGTGTCAGTCCCTTTCGGCAGCGGCGGCGAGGCCCTGCAGGAGTCGGTCGACGTCGTTCTCGTCGTTGTACAGGTGGAAGCTCACCCGGACCGCGTCCTCCCGCGGCCCGTTCAGGCAGTGGTCGCCCGCGCGTACGTAGACGCGGCGCTGTTCGAGGACGAAGGCGACGTCCGCGCCCAGCTGACCGTCGACGGCAAAGGCGGCGATGCCGCTGTGCGGTCGACCCGATTCGACCGGGGGCCCGAGGAGAGTGACGCCCCCGATCCGGGAGGCGCCGTCGGCGAACCTGGCGGCCAGGGCGGCCAGGTGGTCGCCGATGTGGTCGAGACCGACGGTGTCGAGGAACGCGGTCGCACTCGCGAGCCCCGCGGCGCCGGCCCCGTCGAGGCTGCCCTCCTCGGCGGCATCGGTGAGCGGCGAGACGTGTCGCGCCGGCCCGCTCCGCGCGGCCGCCCGGTCGACCGCGATCCGATGATGCTGATCCCGGCGTACGTAGACCATGCCGGTGCCGGGAGGCCCGAACATCTTGTGGCCCGAGACGACGGCGAGCTCGGCCCGGGAGTCGGCCAGGCGCAGCGGCAGCCGCCCCGCGCTCTGCGAGCAGTCCAGGCAGACCGTCGCCGCCGGAGGGATCGCCAGCGCGTCCAGATCGGTGCGGGTGCCATGGAGGTTGTGGATGTCGGTGGCCACAATGACCGCGGTCCGGTCGCTGGCGGCGCTGGCGAAGTCGCCGGGATCAATGCGCCCCAGACGGTCGCGTCGGTACGCCACGGCCCGGACGTCTTGGTGGCGCATCCGTTCGGCGAGCCGGAGCCACGGCCGCACCGTCGAGAGGTGGTCGTCGGGGCAGTAGAGGATGTCGCCGCCGTTCGCGAGCGCCGCAGGTCCCCAGCGGTCGGCGAGGAACGCCATCGCGCCGGTGGCGCCGCGGGTGAAGGCGACCTCGTCGGGGAACGAGGCACCGAGGAACGCGGCGACGGCGGCGCGGGCGTCCTCGAAGCGGCGCAGCGCGTCCCGGGCCCACGGGTGTGCGCCCCTGCCGGGGTTGGCGGCGGGCCCGCGCAGCTCGGCGATGAGCTGGGCGATGACCGGTTCGGGGCAGGGGGTGCCGGACGCGGCGTCGAGGTAGACGAGGTCGGGTTCGGCGGTGAGGGCCGGAAAGTGCTGACGGGAGCCGAGGCCGGGCACGGACGACTCCTCGGCCGGTCAGGTTTCGCGGGCGATCGTGAATCCGGCCTTGGCGAGCGTGGATCTGACGACCCTGGGTTCGAGCGGTCCCGCGGCGGTGACGCGGGCGCTCGACACGGCTCCCGGGTTCAGGTCGACCACGACCCCCTCGACGCCGTCCAGGCCACCGAGAGCGCTTGTCACGGTCTCGACACAGCGGTGACAGGTCATTCCATCGATGCGCACTTCGAACTGAACCGACATGAAACTGCCCTTCAGTAGGACTTCGGTGGTCGCCCAAAAATATCACCGAACGTCCGGCCACGAGGTCGGTTCGCGTCGGTCGGCCACTCAGCCCGTGAGCTGGGTGAGCCCACGTACGACGAACAGCAGGCCGAAGGCGAGGAGCACGACGATCCCGATGACGTGGTTGTGAGCGATGAGCCACTTCGTCGCGGACCGGAGCCATCCGCGCCCACGCTCACCGGCAGCGAGGAACACGAGCATGGGGAGGACGAAGTCGATCATGCTCGCCGCCAGCAGCAGCGCGATGCCGGCGAGCTGCGCACTGAGTCTCACGTCGGCGGTGACCACGATGGCCAGACCGGAGGCCAGGATGGCGACGTTGGGGTTCACGATCGCAAGCAGCAGGCCCGCGCCGAGCACGAGGCCGACGGACGGATCACGTAGTCCCGAGACCCAGGCGGGCTCTTCTGGGCTCGCCCGATGCGTCGCGCGCGCCGCGAGGACGCCCGCAGCAGCCTGCCGCAGGCGCGGCCGGAGCCAGGACACCACCGCCAGGACGAGGAATGTGACGCCGACGGCGATGCTCATCCAGGCGCGAATCGTCGAGGGGTCGTCGCTGGCGGCGTCGGCCGCCCGCCCCGCCGCCAGAGCGGCGACCGACAACACCCCGTAGACAACCAGGAAGGGCACCGCCAGCGTGACGACGTTGCGGTACGGGTGCGATGACCCGAGCAGGATCAGGCAGGCGACGACCGCTGCCGGGGTGACCGCCAGCCCGACCATCTCCGGCAGCAGCTGCCCGGCGAGTTCCCACATACGCACAACCTCGCCACCCACCCCGCTCCCGTCCTCACCCCTTCCGGGGGAACCGGGTTCAATCGCCCGTGCGTACGACGCAGCGGAAACCGACGTGCGACGTCGTGTCCCGCACCCCGTGCCCTTGACGGGCGGCGGGCCGGTAGCGACGGCAGTAGTGCGGCGAGCACAGGTGCGAGCCGCCCTTCGTCACCATCCGATCGGTCTCCTTGACCTTCTCGGCGCCGGTCCCGGTGCTGGTCTCCGGGCGTTGGCTGCCGCCACAGCAGGAGGGCGCGGCGACCTCGACCTGCGGCGAGGGCACACCCGCCCCGGCCCGGCCGTGAGGTGGGGCGATGAGGTCGCGATGGTCGGGCGTCCAGGGAGTGCGGGTCCACTCCCACACGTTGCCGACCATGTCGTACAGGCCGTGCCCGTTCGGCGGGTAGGAGGCGACCGGGCTGGTGCGGTCGTGACCGTGGGTGTCGTCGCTGCGCCACGGCCACTGCCCCTGCCAGGTGTTCGCCATCAGGCGCCCGTCCGGGGAGAGCTCGTCACCCCATGCGTAGTCGGCACCGACGAGGCCACCGCGGGCGGCATGCTCCCACTCGGCCTCGGTGGGCAGGTCCTTGCCGGCCCAGCGGACGTACGCCAGGGCGTCCTCCCAACCGACATGCACGACCGGGTGGTCCGGGATCTCGGTCCAGTCCGCCACCTGGCGTCCCGGACGGCTCCCCACGTCGGACGCGGGCCCGTCCGGGTGGCGCCACTGGGCGCCGGGCTGCCAGCGCCACCACCGCGTCCAGTCGTGCAACGGCACCGGACCCGGTGCCTGGGTGAAGACCTGCGAACCAGGGACCAGGAGCGCCGGGTCGGCGCCGGGGAAGTCGGCCGGATCGAGCTCGCGCTCGGCGATGGTGACGTACCCGGAGTCGTCGACGAAGGCCGCGAACTCCGCGTTGGTCACCGGCCGCGGATCCCACCACACGTCGCCGACGGCGACCTCGACGGCCGGGCGTTCCTCGGGATAGAAGCGGTCGCTGCCCAGCAGATCCAGCCCGCCGGGGACGAGAACCTGATGCGAGCCCATCTCTCAGCATCCTCCGGTAGAAGTGGGGTGACGGTTGCCGCGCTCGGCTCCGTCTTCGTCGCGATTCGCTGAGCGTAGGAACTGGACGCTCTCCGGCGCACCACCCGAGAAGGGTGAGGCACCGGGCAGGGGCTCGCCCTCATCCGGTCCGGTCGGACGAGGCTCAGTCGCCGTCCCCACCACCGTCGACCGCGTCACCGCCACCTTCGGGACCGTGCGGGACCTCCTTCTCGAGCTGGTAGGCGATCGTCTCCTCCAGCGGCACCGACGGCGGGAGCTTGCTGAAGTCTTCCGGGGGCTGTCTCGTCATCCCCCGAGTATCGCCCCGGCTCAGCGCTCCCTGCTCGGAAATCCCGACAGCTCCCCGTGGGTAGATCGACCCACTACCCGCCGCGGGCGAATGCGCCGTTCGACCGACGCGGAGCCGCGAGGTGCGGACCTAGCGTCACCTGTATGGACACCACACACATCGAGACGATCATCATCGGCGCCGGCCAGGCGGGCTTGGCGACCGGATTCCACCTGCGGCGCCGCGGGCGTCCGTTCGTGATCATCGACGCGAACGCACGGGTCGGCGACAACTGGCGGCGGCAGTGGGACTCGCTCCGGCTCTACTCCCCTGCCAAGTACGACTCCCTGCCGGGCATGGCGTTCCCGGCGAAGAGGTGGTCGTTCCCCGGAAAGGACGAGGTCGCCGACTACCTGGAGACGTACGCCCGCACCTTCGAGCTCCCGGTGCGACTCGAGACCCGGGTCAGCGGGCTCGAGCGGGACGGGGACGGCTTCCGGGTGACCACCGACCGCGGCACCTGGACCTGCGACAACGTCGTGGTGGCGACCGGCTCCTTCGGCCGGACGCCGAACGTCCCGGCGATCTCGGCGCAGCTGGACCCCTCGATCCTGCAGCTCCACTCCAGCGAGTACCGCCGCCCCGGGCAGCTGCGCGAGGGCCCGGTGCTGGTCGTCGGCGCCAGCCACTCCGGCTGCGACATCGCCTTCGAGGTCGCCGAGTCCCGACCGACGATTCTGGCGGGCCGAGACTGCGGCCAGATCCCGCCGCGCCTGGAGTCGCCGGTGATGCACGTGATCTTCCCCGTCCTGCTCTTCGCCTGGCGCCACGTGATCACCCGGCGTACGCCGCTCGGGCGCAAGGAGATGCCCGAGATCCGCCGCCACGGCGGGCCGATGCTCCGCGTGAAGCGCTCCGACCTGACCGACCGTGGCGTCGAGCGGGTCACGTCCAGGATCGAGGAGGTCCGCGACGGGCTGCCCGTGGTCGACGGCACGCCGCGCGAGGTCGCCAACGTCGTGTGGGCCACCGGTTTCCGGCAGGCCTTCGGCTGGATCCACCTGCCGGTGCTCGACGAGGACGGCTGGCCGCGGGAGATGCGCGGCGTGGTGGCGGAGGCCGACGGGCTGTTCTTCTGCGGCCTCAGCTTCCAGTACGCCTTCAGCTCGATGCTGCTGGCCGGCGCCGGGCGCGACGCGGCCCTGATCGCCGACCGGGTCGTCTCCCGGATGCGACGGCCCGCTCTCGCCGCCTGATCCGAGTACGCTCTCCTGTGGAGGTGCCTGCCGTGGCCGACGTCCAGCTGGAGAGCGCTCGGTCCGCCTTTGCCTGCGGTGACTGGGGTGCGGCGTACGCCTCCTGGGCAGGTGTCGACCCCGACTCGCTCTCGGCCGAGGAGCTCGAGGACTTCGCCGTCGCCGCCGAGCTGACCGGGCACCACGACGACACCGTCACCGCCCTGCACGCGGCCTTCCGTCTGAGCCAGGAGGCAGCCGACCTCGGCCCCTCGGTCCGCTGCGCCTTCCGGATCACGATGACCGCGTACGTCCACGGCGAGGGCGCGCTCGCCCGCGGCTGGACCTCACGGGCGGAGAGCCTGGTCGCCGACGTCGAGGACGGCGTCGAGCATGGCTGGGTCGACTTCCTGCGGCTGTTCCGCGCGCTCGACGCCGGCGACTTCGACATGGCCGGCCGTTGCGCCGACGCGGTGGCCGAGCGTGGCCGGCGCTACGGCGAGGCCGACCTCACCGCGCTGGGGCTCAGCGCCCAGGGCCGGATGGCGCTCTACTCCGGGCGGGTCGCCGCGGGGCTCGCCCTGCTCGACGAGGCGATGGTCCGGGTGATCGCGGGCGAGGCCTCGCCGGTCGTGGCCGGGCACGTCTACTGCACCGCGATCGAGGGCTGCCAGGAGATCAGCGACTTCGGCCGGGTGGCGGAGTGGACCGCGGCCCTCGAACGCTGGTGCGCCGCTCAGCCCGGGCTGTTGACGTTCACCGGACAGTGCGCCGTCCACCGTGGCCAGCTGCTGCGGCTGCACGGCGAATGGCAGCAGGCCCTGGAGGAGTTCGAGCACGCGACTCGCCGCTACCAGGAGGTCCACGCGCCGGACGCGGCCGGGCTGGCGGCGTACGAGGCGGGCGAGGTGTTCCGGCTGCGCGGCGAGTACGCCGAGGCCGACGCCGCCTATGAGCGCGCGGCCGACCGGGGATTCGACCCGCAACCCGGCCTCGCGCTGCTCTGGTCTGCCCGCGGCCAGGGCGCGGCGGCGCTCGCCGCCGTCGAGCGGCTGCTGGTGGAGACCGATGGTCCCGTGCAGCGATGCCGGCTCCTGCCCGCCGCCGTCGAGGTGCTGCTCGGTGCCGGCGAGGGCGACCGGGCCCGGCGGGTCACCGCCGAGCTGGACGGGTTGGCCGGACACTTCGGCTGTGTCTGGCTCGACGCCGCGGCTGCGCACGCCCACGGCGCGGTCGAGCTGGCCACCGGCGACGCCGCCGGTGCTCTCCCCTACCTGCGCAAGGCACAGCAGCTGTGGGCCCGGGCCGAGGCGACCTACGAACGCAGCCAGGCGCGGCTGCTGACCGGGCGCGCCCTGGCCGGCGTCGGCGACACCGAGTCGTCGCGGCGCGAGCTCGAGGCGGCGCGTACCGTCTTTCGCCACATCGGTGCCCGGCCCGCCGCCGACGATGCCGACAGCCTCCTCGCTCCCGCTTCCCTGCCCGCCGGCCTCACCGCCCGGGAGGCCGAGGTCCTCCGCCTGGTCGCCTCCGGCCGAAGCAACGCTCAGATCGCCACCGATCTGGTCCTCAGCGAGAAGACCGTCGCCCGTCACCTCTCCAACATCTTCACCAAGCTCGACGTACGTTCCCGCACGGCCGCGACGGCCTTCGCCTTCGAGCACGGGGTGGTCTGACCCGAGGGTTTCCGGCAGTCGATGTAGCGGCTCATCTCACCCGGGCCGGATGAGGACGCCGCGACCTGGCTCGTTCGAGGATGACGGTGGGTCGGAAGAGGGAGGAAGTGGCCGCCGCGATGGACCAGGTACTGACGCGTCGGTCGACCCGGCTCAACCTCGGCGCCGCCGTCGCCTTCGTCCTCGGTGGCTCGTTGTTCGCGCTGGGGGCGGCGTTCGCCCAGCTCGAGGTGGTCAGCCTGCCGGTCGTCAACGTCACGTACCTGGTCGGGGGCTGCTTCTTCACGCTCGGTGGCTACGTCTCGATCCTGCTCACCGACGACACCGACGAGCGCAGGCGGGGCTTCCGGCAGCGCCCGCGCAGCTGGCTCAGCGCGTTCGTGCTGTTCGTGGGGACGCTGTTCTTCGCCGTCAGCCTGGTCGCTGCCTTCGCCGCGGGACTGACGCCGCGTCAGTCCGACGGGTGGATCTGGTTGCCGGACATGACCGGCTGTGTCTGCTTCCTGGCCTCCGGTCATCTGGCGATGCTCGACGTGGGTGAGGGCCGCGTTCGAGTGCTGCCCCAGCTGGTCGGCTGGTGGGTCGTCGCGGTCAACCAGCTCGGGTCGGTCCTCTTCTTCCTCGCCGGCCTCGCCGCCTTCATCCGGCCGGCGACATCGAGCGCGATCAATTCCGGGCTCGTCAACTGGGGGACGTTCGCCGGAGCCGTGTGCTTCGCGGTCGGCGGGGTCATCCAAGCAACCGACACACCCACTACGACAAGAACGGTGGTTCAGCCATGACACGACTCAGCGACACAGAGGCCGAAGCGCTCTACGGCAACCGGTTCCTGACCGAGGCGGCCCCGTCGACCGCCTTCCCCGAGAGCGGGATGCGACCGGTCGACGCGATGCGCCTGATCGGCGAGGACCTGGTGATGGAGGGTGACCCGCAACGCAACCTCGCGACGTTCGTGACCACGTGGATGGAGCCGGAGGCGCAGCGGATCATCGCCGAGAACCTGCACCGCAACTTCATCGACCACGCGGAGTACCCGATCTCCGCCGAGATCGAGCAGCGCTGCGTACGGATGCTCGCCGACCTCTACCACGCCCCCGGCGAGACGACCGGCTGTCGCACGCAGGGCTCGTCCGAGGCGATCATGCTCGGCGCCCTGTCCCTGAAGTGGAAGTGGAAGCAGCGCCGAGAGGCCGCGAACGCCTCGGTGGACCGCCCCAACCTGGTGTTCGGCGGTGACGTCCACGTCGTGTGGGAGAAGTTCTGCCGCTACTTCGACGTCGAGCCGCGGATCGTTCCGCTCGAGGAGAAGAAGTACACCATCGGCCCCGAGGTCGTGGCGCCGTACCTGGACGAGAACACCATCGGGGTCGTCGGTGTGCTGGGAACGACGTTCACCGGCCACATGGACGACATCGTCGGGATCAACCAGCTGCTGCTCGACGTCAAGAAGGACAAGGGCTTGGACATCCCGCTGCACGTGGACGCGGCCAGCGGTGGCTTCGTGTGGCCCTTCCTCTACCCCGACTCCCCGTGGGACTTCCGCCTCGAGCAGGTCCGCTCGATCAACGTCTCCGGACACAAGTACGGACTGGTCTACCCCGGCATCGGCTGGCTGGTGTTCCGCGAGAAGTCCGACCTCGCCGAGGAGCTGGTGTTCTACGAGAACTACCTCGGCAAGACCGACGCGACGTTCACCCTGAACTTCTCGACGGGTGCGGCGATGGTGCTGGCGCAGTACTACAACTTCGTGCGGCTGGGTCGCGACGGCTACACGTACGTCATGAAGCAGATGCAGCAGAACGCCAAGGCCCTGGCGAAGAACCTCCGCGACAGCGGCCGGTTCGAGGTGATCGGCGACGACCTCGAGCAGCTCCCGCTCGTGGCCTTCCGACTCACCGGCGACCGCACGACCTACGACGAGTCCGACATCGCCTGGCAGCTCTCGGCCGAGCGCGGCTGGATGGTGCCGGCGTACACGCTGCCGCCCAACGCGGAGAACGTGAAGATCATGCGCGCCCTGGTCAAGGAGACGATGAGTCGCGAGCAGGTCGAGCGGCTCACCCATGACCTCGCCGACGCCTGCGCGACGCTGGACGAGAAGGGCGGTGCCCATCCGTCGGAGCGGGCGCAGGTCAAGCGAGGAACGGGGTACTGAAGAATCGGTCAGAGGCCACGGATCCGGCAAAAGATCAACGTTGTCTTTACCCTGGCGGCCACTCATAGTTGACCCCCGGAAACGGAAGGCGGGGGTACGTGGGCGAGCAGGTGGGCAGGGCCGGTCAGGTCGACGAGGAGCAGCGGTCGGTCGACGCGATGTACGCGCTTCTCCATGCCGAGATGAGCGCGAGACGAGCAGCACAGGAGCGCGCGATCGCGGCTCCTGTGGACGGGCCGAGCGAGCGGTATGCCAGGGATCTCGAGGTCGCACAGCTCTCTGAGAGCATTCGACAGCTGCAGGCGGCGGAGCACTCGCTGTGCTTCGGACGGATCGACCGCTCCGATCAGGGCGCGTCATTGCACATCGGTCGGATCGGGTTGCGCACCGAGGCCGGCAACCCGCTGCTGATCGACTGGCGGGCCGATGCCGCGCGACCGTTCTACGCGGCGACGATGGCCGCACCGATGGGCGTACGCAGGCGCCGGCACCTACGCCTCGACGGCCGCGAGGTAGTCGACGTCAACGACGAGATCCTCGACGGTACGTCGCCGAGGGCCGTGGACCTCGTCGGGGACGGACCGCTCGTCTCGGCTCTGAGCACGGCGCGGACCGGGCGGATGCACGAGGCCGCGGCGACCCTTCAGACCGAGCAGGACGAGATCGTACGGTCCCCGCATCGCGGGGTCATGGTCGTCGACGGCGGTCCCGGTACCGGCAAGACCATCGTCGCGCTGCACCGCGCTGCCTATGTGCTGTACGCCTTCGCGTCGATCGCCGACCAGGGGGTGCTCGTCTTCGGACCCAACCGACGGTTCCTCACCTATATCTCCGAGGTGCTGCCCTCGCTCGGCGAGAACGACGTGCGGCTGGCGACGATGCCCGATCTGGTGGGCGTGGAGGCGACACGGACCGAGCCTGACCACATCGCGAGGATCAAGGGGCGGGCCACGCTCGCCGACGGCCTCGCCCGGTTGGTGCGGCAGCACCAGCCCCATGGCGTACCGCTGGAGCTGAAGACGACCCATGACACGGTGAGGCTCGACCCGGCCGTGGTCGACGCCGCTCGGCGCCAGGCGCTGCAGGGCGACATCGGGCACAACCCGGCTCGCGAGCTCTTCACCGAGTACGTCGTCGACGATCTGGTCAACGAGCTGGAGCGGAACACCGCGAAGGAGATCGCCGACTTCGAGGAGGAGCTCGAAGCGCACCTGGGCATCGATCTCGACCGCTTCACGGGCAACGAACCCTCCACGGATGATCTGGAGATCGACTGGGACACCATCCGCGAGGATCTCCTCGATGAACCGTCGATCGATCGAGCGATCAACCGGGTCTGGCCCCGACTCGTCGCCGACGAGCTCGTCCGCGACCTCCTGAACGACCTCGGCCTCGGCCGCGGCGATGGGTGGAGCGACGCAGATCTCGCTCTCCTGGACGAGGCCCGCGCTCTCGTCGACGGGGCCCCGGAGACCAGCTACGGCCACATCGTGGTGGACGAGGCCCAGCAGCTCTCCGAGATGCAGTGGCGTGCGCTGATGCGCCGCTGCCCGAACCGGTCGATGACGGTCGTCGGCGATCTCGCCCAGGCCGGCCCCTCGACCACCCTTCGGACCTGGGACGAGGCCCTGGAGCCCTTCGTCGGCGAGCGGTTCGCCCACCACCGGCTGACGGTCAACTACCGCACGACCACCGAGATCCTGCTCGCGACCGAACCGCTGCTGGCCGAGATCGCCCCGGATCAGCAGCTCTCCAGATCCATCCGGCACGGAGAGCAGCCACGCATCCTCAGCGTGACCGAGGAAGGCCTCTCCTCCACTCTGAGCACGCTGATCGCGGAGGTCGCCCGCGAACACCCGGGTGAGCTGATCGGAGTGATCGCGACGACCGAGCGCTCGCTGGCTCTGGAGGCCGAGAGGGACGTGGTCGGCGCCACGGTCGTCGCCGCACCCGAGGCTCGCGGCCTGGAGTTCGACACCGTGATCATCCTCGACCCTGCGGGCGTACGAGCCGCCGGCGACGCCGGTCCGCGCGACCTCTACGTCGCCCAGACGCGCGCCACCAAACGCCTCCTCAGCCTGGAGCTACGATCTCGACCGTGAGGCTCCCGAGGGGTGCGCTTCAGGTTGGGCACGGTTGAGGAAGTCCGAGAGTGGTCCCGGCATCTCCGCGCTCCGGTCCCCCCAGTCATAGACAACGCAGGTCCTGGCGATCAAGTCGTGGAAAGAACGATGTTCACGCTGCACCACGATCAGGAGCAGGCCGATCCCGAGGAACACCACACTGAGGGGAAGCACCAGAGTCCTGACGAACATCGTGCGCACCCCTGGTGCCGTGCCGTCGGCGCGTACGACGCGCAGTCCGGTCAGTCCCTTGCCCATCGTCCGGCCGGTGATGGCGAGGCTGATGAAGACGTAGGAGAAGGCCCAGATCGTGAAGGCAGCGATCCCGAGCAGGCTCGAGCGATCGTCGGTGAGCGACCTGGACGTGAACGTCGCGAGCAGGAAACCGAACCCGGCGACGCCCACCGTGTAGAGGCCGGCGATGAGAAGACCGTCGATGGCAGCGGCAGCTGCCCTGCTGATCGCTCCCGCATAGTGTCCGGACACCGAGCGGCGCACCCGGCGGGCCCTCGCGCTGCCGTTGCCGGGGTCGGGCGTTCCTCGTCGGGCCGCAACCAGGCTGGACGGCCCCTCGCGTAGCTCGTCCTCGCTCCGTCGCATCAGCCGGTCCACGACCCGGTCGACGACGACGTCGAGCCCCACCAGCTGTCGCCGGGCGACGTCGAGTGCGGATCCGGCCATCGAGTAGGTGCTCTCCGCCACGATGTCGGGGATGCCCGAGCGGCGTACGAGCGCCTCCACGTCGACGTCCCGCAGCAGGGCGTCCATGTCGACGTCGGCGAGGAGCGTGTTGAGGTCGACCCGCGCGAGCAACGCATCGATATCGACCCGCGCCAGGACCGCGTCGAGGTCCACCCGGCTGAGCAGAGCGTTGAGGTCGACGTGTTCCAGGACGATATCGGGGTCGACCGTGACGACGACCCTTTCCGTCACCGCCCCGGCGACCCGACCCAGGAGCCTCTTGCTGTTCTGCCGACCCTCGGTCATGACGTCGCCGGCTCGGACACGCGGAGCGTCACGGCGATCAGCCGGTCCGGAACCGACGCACGTCGGGGTCGTCGCCTCGTCGTGCGAGCAAGATTCCCATCGCAGGTTCCGCCTCCTCCAGTCGTGGATCGCTGGCAGCCTAGGTTTGTCTGATCTGTCGCTCATCACCCAGACCGGGTGAATCAGCGGCCTCGGAAGCGGCCGCTCCCTGCACTGTGCGGTCGCCGCTTCGACGCGGTCCCAGAGTGGGTATCGGAGGCGGTTTCAGGCAGCCGGAAACGAAACTGGCTCTGACCGGTTTTCCCAGGTCAGAGCCAGTTTGTTTCGGTCGAGGTGACAGGATTCTGAACTTGGGGTTTAGGCCGGCGGGGCAACGATGGCACGACTGCGCGGCCTCACCCGAGGGCAATGCGCGTCGTACGAAACTCATCGCGGAAGTCGACAGGTCGGTGGTGCCGACCGTCCAGGGAGTCTTCGATTGTGCCAAGTCCGCCCACGCCGTCCCCGACATGACGTTGGATCTCAACTCGGAACCATCGTTCGACCTTCAGACGACCCTCGAAGCGGCGGGTGCCGATCTGGCGCCGCTCACGGCTCTTGACGATGTCGACACACCCGACTTCACGATTCCCGAACTCGACCGTGTGCAGCGGGTCCTCGACAGCTGCGGCCCCAACACGGTCGGAAACCCCGACATCGACTTCTGGCACCTCACGCAGGAGACGTTCATGCGACTCCGCAGTCTCATTCTCTGACTACGCCGAGTCGCGGAGCCGATGCGACGGCGGCAGCAACTGCTGAGTCGTTGAGTCGCTCCGACACCGTTGCGCTCGCGACCTCGGGGGCGAGCACCTCGGAGAACTTCAGGCCCTCCACCGCCCGTTGCGACACCGCCGAACGGACCTGGGGCCAGTCGACACCATCGATCGGACGAGACAGCGCGTTGGCCGCTTCGGGGCCCTTCAGCTTGACCCTGAAGTTGTCCGGGCGTTGTGCCTCGTCTGCGATGCCAGGCAAGGCGGCGATCAAGGTTGCGTTTGCGCGTGCCCCCGCCCACGTCCACCAGTACGCCTCGTCACCATCGCGTAGCACCACGAGACCCCGAGACGACACCTCGGTTGAACGCTCCAGCCGCAGTTCACTCAGAGCCGCACGGGCTCGATTGGACAGCGTCACTTCGGGATCCTCGCCGAGAAGTACGTCGCGCTGCGCTCGAGCGAGTGCGGCGCTGAGCGGGGCCGACTCCCCCATCCAGCGCATTCTCGCTGGCGCATCGCTCGGTTCGACGAAGCAGCGGCGCCGCTTCCAATCGATGTGAGTCACCTTCCAGGCCCGTGCCCCTAGGACGATGACCCGGGGTCCCTGAACCTCCCGCGTGAGCACGATCGGGTCGACCGAACCAAGCTCCTGACGGCCGGCGAGGACCTTGAACTCCGGGCTGGCGGTGAACACGGAGACCAGGTCCATGAAGTTGCGGCGGCCGAACCGTCGCTCGGCCGTAGGCCCAATGAAGAGCATCCCAGAGTCGCGCTCGAGATGTCCGGACTCGACCAGCCACGCGATGATCTCGTCGGCATGGTCGTCGAAGATCGACAAGCCGTTCCACCATTCGCTCCACAGATGCTCGCCGACGCGTCCCTCCTGTAAGCACAGCGCCAGGATCTGCTGGGCAGCGATGTGCCGCGGGGATGGCGGGGCGACCACTGGCTCGACGTACCCGCGAGACCACAGCAGCAACATTCCGGCCGCCTGAAGCAGACCGGCCTCAGTGGTGGTGAGAAAGAGCGCGTTGCGCGTGGTCCCGGGCCGCCGCCCCGTACGCCCCAACCGCTGCAGGAACGAGGCAACTGTCGATGGAGCGTTGATCTGGATCATCCGGTCCAGGTCGCCGACGTCGATGCCGAGCTCAAGTGTCGAGGTGGAGACGATGACGCAGTCGCGGGCTTCGGCGAAGGCTTGCTCGGCCCGCCGACGCTCGTCGATCGAGAGCGACGAGTGCGAGACAAACGTGGTCACCTCACGCGCCCGCAAAGCATGCGCAAGCTCTTCGACCTCACGGCGGGACTCGCAGAAGACCAGCCGCTTCTCCCCCGCGTGCAACAGGGAGATCACCTTCGCGGCGTTCGCCAGCGACCCCACATGGTCCAGCGTGACCTCACCCGACGGGCGCCCGGACCCTGTCACTACATCAGGAGCCACCACGGACGCTGGTCGCTCGCCGGCGGATGAGCCCTGCAACCATGTCAGCAGCTCGTCGGGGTTGCCCACGGTGGCCGACAATCCGATCCGTTGGATCGGACGTCCCGCCAGGCGTTCCAAGCGCTCCAGGACCGCGAGCAGGTGCCACCCGCGATCGTCGCCGGCGAACGCGTGCACCTCGTCGACGACGATGGCACGCAGGTTGGCGAAGTGACGGTGGGGATCGACCTTGGTCGAGACCAGCATCGCCTCCAACGACTCTGGTGTGGTCAGCAGGAGGTCAGGCGGCTCGGTGAGCATCCGCTGCCGCGCAGGCTGACCAGTGTCGCCATGCCACAACTGCGCTCGGCGTCCCAGCCAGTCCGCGTACCCGGCGATTCGTGGCTCCAGGTTGTTGAGCAGCGCCCGCAGCGGACAGACGTAGAGGACCGAGAGCCCCTGCCAGCGCTCGTCGGTCATCCGGCTGAGGATCGGGAACACGGCAGCCTCGGTCTTGCCGCCGGCCGTTGGGGCCAGCAAGAGACAGTCCTCGCCGCGTACGACCGGATCGACCGCGGCCGCCTGCAGCGGCCGCAGCGATGGCCACCCGAGGGTGTTGACGATGTGATGCTCCAGCGCCGGATCGAGCCCGGTCACGGCCTCGTCACCCGTCCAGGGTGATGTCGTCGACGCTGGTTGCAGGCGCCGCGTGTGCCTCGCGTTCAACGTCGGTTAGCTCCGTGGAGGTCACGGTGAGTCGGTAGTCGCGGCGGGGGTCGAAGTCGTCGTAGAGGTCGACACGGTCCAGCACGTCGGCGATCAGCTTCTTCAGGAACAGCCGGGGCGCGACGCCGACCTTGCCGCCCAAGGAGCCGCCGACGGCGAGCGCGAGCGTGCGGATGTACGCGTCATCGACCGTCTCGCGGATTCGATCCGGCGACGACGCACCGGCGGCGTAGATGTCTCGCACCCGAGCGCCGAGCTCGACCAGTGAGTCGGTGGTGAACCCGGGAAGACGGATTTGAGGTGCCCGCGGGTTGTCCCAGCGCGGATCGGTCTGGAAGTCCGTAGCCACTCGTTGTGCCAACGGTGGCAGTCGTTGCATCCCCTGAGTGCCGTCGTAGAAGGCTGGGGTGCCAGTCATGAGCACATACAGCCCCGGGTAGCGGCCGCCGTCGATCTCATCGAGGAGCTGTCGCAGTGCGTTGAGCGACTTCTCGCGTACGTCCGAGCGCATCCGTTGCAGCGTCTCGACCTCATCGAGCACGATCACCAACCCGGCGTACTCAGAATCACGAAGCACGGTGAGCAGGCCCTGAAGGAAACCCAGGGCACCGAAGTGGTCCAGATCGCCGCGAACGCCGGCAGCACGTTTCACCGACGCGGAGACGTGCGGCTGACCACCGAGCCAGGCCAACAGTCCCTCAGCCTGCGCCGTGTCACCAGTCGCCTCAGCGAGACGGTACTGACGCAGCGCAGCCGCGAACGCTGGGGCTTCTTTCGAGACCACAGCCAAGCGCTTGTCGAGCAGCTCCAGGACTGCCGCGGTCGATCCCTCGGCCGCGTCCGAGTCGAGCAGGTAGAACCAACCGTCGACCACGTCGCGCAGGGCGCCGGACGGAGTTGTCGGGGTGGAGAGGTTCTCCACGATGCGCCGGTAGACAGTCTCCAGCTTGTGAAGCGGCGTCTCCGTCTCACTGATCTGGATCTCAGCCGTCGCGAAGTCACCCTTCTTGGCCCGCTCCGTCAGCCAACGAGAGAAGAACGTCTTACCCGACCCGTACTCGCCGCGGACGGCCTTGAACCCCGCGCCACCGCCCGCGGCCGAGGCCAGCTCGGCATCGATGGCACCCTCGAAACGTGCCAAACCGACGGCGAGAACGTCGAGCCCTTGCCGTGGCACCGTGCCTCGGCGCAACGCGTCGATGATGTCGCGCCGGCGCCGCGGGCTCAGCGCCGGCGCACTCATCGGGCCGCCTCGAGCTCGAACTGGTCTTGGAGCATGTCCACATCGAGACGGTACGTCACCCCGTCGTTGTCGAGCTCGACAACGGCGTATCCGTCGATGTTCACCAGGCGGCGCACCGCGGCGAACACCTGTCCGATGTCGGTCGTCGCGATGCCCGCTGCGGATGCCACCGCGTCACGGTGTGCGCGACCGCCCCTAGCGTAGAGCGCCCGTAGGAATGCCTCCACCTTTCCAGCATCCCGAGCGAGCCGTCGGGCACGGCTGAGCTGATCGGCGTACGCGGCCGATGCCAGGAGTGCGTCGATCAGATCGCTGGCACCAGCCGGTGAGATTGCCGGTGCAGCCTCGACCGCGAAGAGGGCGTCCTGGTCGGTGGGTGCCTTCGACTTTGCTCGCTTCTTCGGCTTGGGCGGAGCCGGTTTCGGGGCACCGGCAAGCGCAGGCTCAAACCACCACTCGGGCGTCTGAGGCTTCGCCGGCACCCAGCCTGCAGGCGACTTTTCCGCACTGGCACGCCGGAAGACCAGCACCGGCACGGTGATCTCGGCAAGGCTCGCACCGCCGTGATAGCCCGCGCGCCGTGGCCCGAAATGCACGTCTTCTCGCCACAGCAGCACTGCCTGCCCGTCCTCGGCCACGACCCGCGGACCGTTGACCAGGATCTCGCCCTCCCCCACCGGGTTCGCCGCAGCATGCCACCGGGCATCAGCCCCGCGCAGCGAGCGAGCCTGGCTCTCGCGTTCGACGATGTGGCCATGGTCGGAGGTGACGATCACCGTACGCCGCGCTGCCAGTGCCGCCTCCAGGAGCGCCCGCATCGGGGCGAGCTGGTCGAGGCGCCACTCCCAGCCGGAGGTGTCGTTCTTGTGGATCGCATCGTCGATCGCATTGATCACCACACCTACGACCGGCACCGACTGGTCGTTGACGGCATCAGCGACATGCCGTGCGAGGCTGGCACCCCCGCTCGAGCGCAGGTCGTCCTTGTGGAAGAGCACCGACTTCGGGAACGCTTCGGCAAGGCCGCGCTTCTCGACACCGCCGTCGCCCTGGCAGACCTTCCCCGAGAGCAACGAAGCTCGCGAGATCTGGGTCAGGCTGGGCAGAACGGCCACGGCGCCCATGCGGCGCGATGTCGCCTCTGGAACGTGCTCGACCAGGCCGAGGCGAGCGATCTCACCAGCGATTCCGGTGGCAACCGCAGCGCTGAGCCCATCGAGGACGATCAACAACACACCGTCGCCCGCGGCGCGCCATGGGTGTACGACATCGGAGAGCACTCGCTCGACGCCGATCGCCGACATGCCCAAGGTCGCAGCGACACCGTGGGTCACGGCCTCGGGAAGCCGTGAGGCGGCGATCTCATCGCGTACCCGTCGACGCGCGCGTACCTTCTCCACGAGCCCTCGATACGCACCGGATACCTCCGGGTCATCGGAACCGTTCCAGATGACCCCAAGCGCAGCATCTACCCATGCACCATCGTCAATCTGACGGGCGAGGTCCTCGGCCAGGCTCGAAGTGCTGGCCTCAATGGTCGCGAGCCAACGATGAAGGCGTACGGCCATTGCTGGTGCTTCAGCGCCGGCTGCATCGCGGTGGTCCTGAAGAGCCGCGAACGCCTCCTCGACGCCCTCGCCACCGACCAGCGCAGAACCCAATGTGCGCAGCCGCGCGGCATATCCCGGTGCCAGCACCGTCGACCGTTCAGCCCCGGCCGGCCAGTTGAGGTCGTCCAGCAGAGCCTCGGCCTGCTTCAAGGCGATCGCAATCTCCGGCGTGGCATCGAGGCCACTGCGGAGCACGGTCGCCTTGGCGGACTGCGCGACGGTCTTTGCCTCCTGGACCGAGATCGCCTTTCCGTCGATGTAGCGCTCGACCCGTGCACGCGCGGCGACCTGCAGCTCTTCGGGCGAGGCGCCGTCATCCGGCCACAGCACGTCGAGCGCCAAACCGACGGCCAGCGGTGTCACATGCTCTTGCCGCTGGGCCACCCTCAGTGCGAAGGCTGCTGCTGGGCCCAGCTCGTCACCACTCCAGTTGATCAGGTGCCGACGCAACGTCTCGTCGACGGCGACCCACGCCGTTCGTACCTCCCGACGTCCGAGCGCAAACAGCACGCCCGCCTCATCGAGCTGGTGGGAGGCGCCGAGGCCGAGCACTTCGGCGGTCAACGCACCAATCGCATGGGATGTGGTGACGGAGAGCTCCGGCGAACGCGGCCATCCGTCGACGGGCTTGTGGTCCAAGAGGGCCGTGGCAGCCCAGGTCAGTCGCCGTAGGTCATGGTCTACTTCCCGAGCGCCCGTGAAGAGCTGCGGTACGGCCTCCCACTCGTCCGGCATCTCCACGTGCTGCCGATGTACGCGCGTGAGCACCGCCTGTCCCAGGTCCGAGGTCGGCCGGTCGGTGAGAACGACGGCGTACTCATCAGCGGTCAGGTTCGCGAGGATGTCCAGGATGGCGAGCTGGGAGACCGCGGGAAACACCCGTACGACCCGCTCTCCAACCTTCACATCACCGTGATCCCACGACGGCTGCGCGCGCAGCAGCAGCACCCGCGCCTCGTCGTTCGACGAGACCAGGGCGGCAGCACGCTGCTGCACCATCGCCGGCGAGACTGCGACCGTACGCATCGGCGCACCATCCACCGAGGTAGGGCTCACTCCCATCGCCATTCCACCCGGATCCGCTTGCCTTCGACCGGGTTCGCCAGCTGCTGCACCAGCTCGAACGCGAGCTGCTCGGCATCGGTCGCCTTCTCGATGGCCACCGAGTATGCCTGGCGAGCGCGCTCGGCCGCCTCCTGCTGCCTCCGGTCGAACTCAGCGCGTTCACGCTCAGCACGCTCTGCGGCCTCGCGCCGCTGACGCTCGAACTCCTCACGCTCCCGTGTCGCGCGTTCGGCAGCCTCGCGCTGCTGGCGCTCGAACTCCTCACGCTCGGAACGCAGCCGCTCCTGCTCCGCGAGCAGCGTCTGGGCTTCGGCCTCCTTGCGACGCTGCTCCTCGATCTCCTGATCGGTTGGGCCCGCCTGGCGCCGCTGCTCGATCAAGATCGCAGTCACCTCGTCGGCAGCCTGCTTGAGGGCGGGCTTCAAGCCGCCGTCGGCCCGAAGCGACAGCTCGTCCGCGGCTGCTGCCGCCCGCAGCGTACGCAGTGCCGACTCGGCCCGTTCACCGTCCAGCCCGGACAGTCGGTCAAGCAACCCCCAGTTCGCACCACGGAGCGCACCGGAGATCTCGCCAGCACTCGCGATCGCACGACCCAAGGTAGCCAGCTCCCCCGGCAGGTCGAACTCTGCCAGCGCCTGCACCTGACCGATCGGCTCGCCATCGGGACGGATGACAGCAAGCAGATCTCGCGCCCGGCGAGCAGTCGCGAGCCGCGGGCTGACCTCGTCGAGCCCGAGCACCGCCTGATGCTGCTCGAGACGTACGACCAGATCACTCACCGCCGCCGCGTACTCCTGGACCTTGCCGGCGAGCTTGCGCCCGACGCGGTCCACCGCGGCCGAGGAGAGGTGGTACTCCTGCGCACCTACACCGAAGAGAGCCTTCGCCCGCTCCAGCGCCCGCGCCCACTCCTCGTCGGGCGGCAGCACCGGGTGCTGCAGTACGACATCAGGAGTGAGCGCGCCGATCGCCACCTCGCCCATCGAGGACCCATAGCGGCGGAAGGTACGGTCGGTCATCGCACCCCAGGCCAGCACCAGCAGGTCCTGGAGGTCGGCGGTCAGCCCGTAGGGCGCCAGCACCTCTCGCAGCTCACCGACACTGGGGTCGCCGGTGGCAGCGACCTTCACAAACTGATCCTGCCAAGCGAAGTGGACCGGGTCGAGGACATAGGTGACCTCCGCCAGGCGCCCGATGCCGAAGGCATCGACCACCCGACGAACCTTGGCCGCAGCGGCCCGTTCGACCTGCTCGATCCGCCCGCCGCCGGCCATCGCCCGGCGGGCGAGGTCGAGCACCGCGTTGAGCTCGGGGCGGCGTACTTCTTCGTCCGGCCGGTCGAGCTTTGGGTGCTGTGCGAACCGTCCGTCGAGAGCGCCGTTGAGCGCGGCCACCGCTGCGCCGCGCAGAGTTGGCGCGGCCGGCTTAAGCGGGTCGTAATCCGATGCCAGCGTCTGGAAGACCCGCCCATCGGGCACCATGTCACCCAACTGATCCTCGGTGGCCGAGGCGGTACCGTAAGCCTGGAACAACGAGGTCTTGATCTGCTCACGGAGCGAGTCGCGTTGGTTGGCCAACTGGCGTCGGGCAGGCTCGCGGTCGCTTGGCGCTAGGTTGGTCGCGTACTGGTCGAAACGAGTGCCGGTCAGCAGATACTCCAACTGCACCAGCTTGCCGACATCGTCCATCCGGGCCGCGGTCATGAAGTGTGGAACCCAAACGACCGTGTCGGTGAACCGCTGCTCGTCGCGCAGCTGGCGCAGCCGTTCCAGGTCATCAGTCGGTGGCCGCTGCTTGTCGTCGAACGGATAGTCGACCACCAGTCGCCAGCGACCGTCCACTGCTTGCAGAGCAGCGTCTGGCAGGCCCTGCTTGTCGCGTACGTTGCCGAAGACGACATCCACCGACCGCTTCTGGCCACGCCAGACGTGGGTTAGCGCATACTCGCTGCCGAGCGTTCCTGTCGTCTCGGCACCAATTTCCTCGGCTAGCAGCTGCCGCAGCAGCGTACGCCGGTTGGCGGGCTGGTCCTCGGTGGCCACGTGCACCAGGATCGAATCCAGGTCGATCCCGGAGAGCTGCAGGCTGACGATCGGGTCGTTGCTCTGATGGCCGACAGTGATCTCACCGAACTCGGCAGCCCACTCCTTGACCTTCGCCACCACCTGGCTGGCCTCCTGGCCCGGCAGCATCGAGACCACGGTGCCGAAGTTGAGCGCCGCCAGCTTCGATGCACTCAGGTCCTTCAGGGAGGTAGCCGCGGGCACGATCGCCGCGACCAACAGGGTCTTCGCCAGCCGGTCGTCGCGCCGGAAGTTGTGTGCGCGCGGAAGTACCTTCGCCTCCGAGTCCTTCAGGCTGTGCCGGTTGAGCAGGTAGGGCCGCATCTTGTGGCTGTAGAACGTGCGCGCCGCCTTGAACAGCGCCTGCATCTCCTTGGTCAGCGGATCGGAGTCACCCAACACCGCCACATCGAAGAGGTCACCGACCCCGATCACGTCCCCGACCGTCAGATCTTCGCGACCGCGGGAGAGCAACTCGCTCATAATCTTCAGGGCCGTACGCTCCCGCTGCATCACCGTCGAAAGCGCGATCATCGCGTCGACCAGCGCCGGCGAGAACGGGTAGACCATCGCGAAGTCCATCGCGCCGGAGCCGGCCTCGTCGGTCAGCAGGTGCTTGTACGCAACCGGGTTGGCCCGCACCTTCGCAACCGCCGCATCCAGGGCTGCCTTCCCCTCGGCGCTGGCCGGCGTGAGCAGTCGCTTGTGCACGATCTCAGGCAGGTTGGCCGCAGGCAGATCGATCCTCTCGAACCGGCCCTCCCACCACTGGAACGAGTCCGCCAGCGCCACCTGCTCGGCGCCGCCGGAACCGCCACCGAGGAACTCCTTCAGCTCACGCTGCCGTGCCACGAACGAGACCACGGGCACCGGCAGGGTGCCCGTACCGGTCTCGACCAGCTTGGCGATCTTCTCGGTCTCGGTCTTGATGAATGTCGTCTCACCGAGCTTGCCCGAGAGCCAAAGCACCAGCTCGTCGAGGAAGAGCACGATCCCGTCGTAGCCGAGCGACTTGGCATGTGCCGTCATAGCCGCCAGGCCCGAGGACATGTCCAGCCACGTGCCGGTCCGCTCGAAGGCCGGGAAGTAGTGCTTGATCAGTGCGGCCACGACCACCTGCCTCGCGCCGTCACCCGGAGCAGCGCGACGAGCCGCGTCGAACGACTCTGGCGTCACCGACGCGCTCTCATACGACCCGAAGCCGCCACCGGACGAGGTCGTCGGGAATTTGGCGAAGAACGCCTCATCGCCCATCTGCTCGCGGAAGCCCTGCGCGTTCTCCAAGAGCGCATCGGAGCGATGGAGCACCGGCGCACCAGCGTCCGGGTGCAGGCGCTTGACCGTGTTGAGGTAGCCCTCGAAGAGTGCCGCCTCGACCGACTCAGCGCCGACGAAGTGGTAGTCGACCGCCAGGAACCGCTTCTCCAGCAGCGCCTCATGCTTAGCGACCACGTCCTGGAGCCCGGTCACCGCCCGGGCCCGCGATTCGCCGGTGAGCAGGAGGTGCATCACCGCCATGTAGTGCGATTTACCAGCACCGAAGGAGCCATGAATGAAGGCGCCCTTCGACGCTCGGCCGGACAGCGTCGCGGCCACCATCTTCAGTCCCTTGTCGAACGCCTCCGCGATCGACTCAGTCACCACATAGTCCCGCAGAGTCCCGGCCGGATCCTCCTGGGCCCGGTCGATCTGGAGGACAAAGTCGGCATCGTGGACGGTCAGCGGGATGTCGATTGCATCGCGCAGCGGGGTAGCAAGAGCAGGAGTCATGACGGTCTTCATTCTTACCTACTCCGGCCGCTGATGTGACGGACCCGGCGGATCGCGCGCGTTCGCGCCCACCGAGCCTATCGACGGGTCACAGGTTCCGGTCTCGATTTACCCCGGGCATCAGACCACCCTCTGCACCTCTCCTGCGCGCACCTCGATCACGAGCGCTTACGTCCTCTCGTCGCCGCGGGCGGCGCCCACTCCGTCACCTGCTCGCGAGTCATCTCCATGCGGGTCAGGTACTGGTCGATGAGCTCCGCCACCACCGCGGCAGGGCTGATGCCGTAGACCGGGTCCTCCTCGGCGTACCACTGCTTGAGCCAGGGCTCGAGCTCGACCAGGCCGGCGACCAGCGGAGTGAGCGCATCGTCGTCCGCACCGAGCATGTCCTGAACAGGGATGTCGCGGCCGAGAGCGAGCGCCTGGTCGCGGTGGTCCCAGCCGGCCCAACCGAGCACGGGCGTGGAATCGCCCTCGCGAGTCACGCCCGGGTAGGCGATGAACCGCTCCTTGGGCACGTCCAGCTTCCCCCGCGCCTTCCAGTACGCAGGCTTGCGGAAGTCAGCCTGCCCGTACTTCGGCGGCACTGCGATATCGACCTTCTGCCCCGCGTCCTCACGCCGCTGCAGTTCCCAGGTCTCCTGCCAGACTCGGAACTTCTCCAACCCCGAAGGCTTGTAGCGGTACGCAGCCAGGAACGGCACCGCCTCCGTCTCGATCAGCGTCCCCAGCACCCTGCTCAGGTCGGGCTCAGCGGTCGCGGCATAGATCGCGACCAGCTCTTTCAAAACCTCGTCCGTACGCAGCAGGTCGGCCAACTGTGCGACCGACCGCAGGTCCGGGCCCTGTTCGTCGCGCCACAGTTCGGGCGCCTCGAGCCGGTCCAGGATCGCCGCCTCTAGCGCGGTCTTAAGCTGCACGTCCCACGGCGTCGTCGCCCACCGCCGCTTGAACTCCGGCTTCTCCAGCAACCGAATCGATGGATCCGACTCGATCAGCTCCAACCGCCGCTCGACCACCTTCCGGTAGTCATCACCCCACCGATCCGGCAGTTTGGTGATCGGCGTCGACCTGTGCCGCTCGAACCAGGCCGTCTCCTCCTCCCCCGCCTGTACGCGGCGCGCCAGCGCGATCTCGAACGCTCGCTCCCCCAGGTCCAGCGCACCTCGGTGGTTGAGTTCGTCGAAACCCCTCTCAGCATCCGCCTCAGCCGATGGCTCGCCGAAGGTCAATTCCTCGTCCACAAGCCCGTAGAGATGGTAGGTCTTCCAGTCCAGCTCCTCCTGCTCGAGCACCATCCGCGCGCGCACCCGCGTCCACTCATCTGCCGCATCGGTCAGGTGCGCCCCCAACGGCGCGCACCGCTCCGGATCCAACAGCCAACCCGCGACCGTTCTCGCGGGCGCCGCCTGGGCTAGGCGCTGCGCCAGCGCATTGAGCGCCCGCCCGTGCACCAGCGGCAAGGCAGTCGTCAGCGGGAACCGCTCCAGCTTGGTGCTGCCGAACTGATAGGTGTTCCGCCACTCCTCATTCCCCATCGCCGCGTATCCGGCGTCAACGCGAGCTCCGCCACCCTCCCCCTTGTTGTGGCTGACCTGCTTGAGCCAGAAGCACGCCGTCGACGAGTTCAGCACCCCAAGCAACGCCAGATGATCCTCTTCCGACGCCCCCTCCGGCAGCTTGATCACCGGCGCGGTCTGCTTGAACACCTTCCCACCGCGTTCCAGCACGAAGTGGTTGTGCGTCGCTACTTCTGCGAACGTGATCGTCCGCGTGGCTTTTGCGGCCCACTTGGTGAATTGCATGTAGTCAGTCCAACGCAATCCAGCATCTGCCATCACTCCCTGGAAAGTCGCGCGACCAGCAAGCATCGTTCGCCAGGGCCACAGGGCAGCATCAAGTTTCGTCGACGACTGCAGATTCTCCTCGTAGGGAAAGAGAATCCTCTCGGTGCCGCTGTTCGCAAAGTCGCGAACGGACTCGCCGACGACGAATGCGCGCGAATACTCCGCTGCCCCGATCTCTCGCGGCAGGACCCGCGGTCGTATAAATGCTTCGTCGGCACCGGCGCGGATCGATCCCCCTACACCCTCGCCAAGTACTTCCCGGAGCGCCTTCGCACCTGCAGTAGAAATCGCATCGAAAACGGCGCTTGCCCCGCCCCCGCTCAGTGACCATGGATGTACGGACAGAACAGCACGATCTAGGTCAGCGACCGAGACGAACCTGCCGTCGAAGCCCACCTCGCTGAGGTGTCCAGTGATTTCGGCCCAAACCAGACCAGCCGCCGCTTCCGCCGGCTGTCCGGGCTCGCCCCGAACGCCGAGTACTGCTCGGACGGTGTCGCCCACGGCCCGCCGACGCCTCCCAACCAAGATCACGGTCGGCGTACCGTGCCCTGGGATGTAGGCACCCGAAGTGTCAATGACGGCGGTCAGGTCGACCGGGTTCTCCTGCCACAGAACCAGGTTGCGTCCACCGATGAGGTTCTCAATCAGCTTCTTGCCGAACTCACGCTTCATGAACGAGTTGGCGGTGATCTGGGCGACATACCCCGCCGCCCGACCCTGCTCGCCCTTGACCGCGAGCCGAAAGAAAAGCTCCATGAACGGCACCGACAGGGCGTACTGACGGTGGCAGGTGGCGTACGACTTCCGGTAGAGGTCGCTCAGTGCCGGGTCTTTGACGGTGATGTATGGCGGGTTGCCGACCACCACGTGATACTGGCCCGGCTCGAGAATGCCGTGGTAGTCGGCGAGGTCCTCGGCGTCGTACTGGTAAGCACCGTCAGGCTCCTCGCCCTCGAACTGGAACCCGGGCTGCTGCACGCCACGCTCGCCGAGCAACGAGTCGCCGATCGCCAGGTGGTAGGCAGGCTCGGGGAGCGCGACCAGCGAGCGCGTGCCTGTCGCCTTGAGCGCCGAGACAGTGAGGCGGAAGCGGGCGATGGCGACGGCGAAGGGGTTGAGGTCCACGCCGTGGATCGAGTCCATCGCGCGGCGTACCCGCTCTTTGGTGTCAAGCGCTGGCGCCTCGATCTGCCACCGCTCGAGCAGCCTGTCGAAGGCGCCGAGGAGGAAGTGACCCGAGCCGCAGGTAGGGTCAATCAGTTTGAGGCCGTCGAGGCCGAACTCGGCGAGCGCGGGGGTGAGGGTCTGGTCGAGGATGAACTCCTCGACGAAGACCGGGGTCTGCAGCAGAGCGTAGGTCTTCTTCGCGTGGTCGGAGAGGTCCTGGTAGAGGTCGCCGAGGAACCGGGTGCCGAGATCGGGATCGGTGAAGTCGTGTACCAGGTCACCGCTGGAGTCGGTCCGTCGCCAGAAGGAGATCAGGTCGGCAGCTCGCTCGGAGCTGATCAGTGCGGCCCAGACCGGGTTGTGGTCAGGGTCGACCAGGGCCTCCCCCGCCGGCTGCGCGGCGAGCACGCGGAATCCCTGGTGCAGCCAGTCGCGCCGATTGTGGGTCGGGTTGGCGCGGAAGTATGCGGTGAGGTTCTCTTCGCTGCGCGCGGTCCGCTCTCCCGGGCCGGCGATCCAGCCGGTCGGAGCCGGCTGCCCATCCAGGTGGGCACCGGCGAGCAGATCGTTGTCTTCACAGAAGCGCAGGAACGTCGCGGCGATGATCCACGCCACCGCAGCCTGGTCGACCTCGTTGTCGCGCCAGGTCACCCAGTTGTGCCCCGTACGCTTCTTGCGCAGCGCCTCGGCATGCTCCTCCTTAAGTCGCTTCCCCCACTCGTTCACCGGGTCTTCGGCCCGTTCCCGTAGGTCGGCTTGGAGAAGCTTGAGCTGGCCCTTGAGGTCCTTCAGCAGGGCAGCGGAGTTGATCACTCGGGAGGTCCTTCGAGGTCGTTCGAGTCAGCAAGGCGGGCGGCCACATCAGGCCTATCGCTGTTGGCGTCATCGTGTCACATGCGGCAGTCGCGTCGAGGTCAATCAGACACGTCATCGTCGTTCGCGGTCAACGCGCCGATCGCCTCGCTGACGGGAGCAATCAGCCGTTGAGTGCTGACGCCAACAGCGGCGTGATGTCGGAGGACAACTTCACCCAGCCGCTTGGGCCGACGGGTACAGGCTGACCGTCAAGCTGCGGGGCGGCCTGGTTTCCGCTCATTGCGACAAGGAGCCAACGCGCGGCCGGACGGGGTGTTCCGACATCGAGGAGTCCAGCGAGATGGCTGTCGAGGCCATAGCGGACCAGCGGGCCGGCGTTGGTGATGAGAAGGGGGCGATCGGTCGCAAGGCGCTCGGCGAGGACGGGTTCGACGGCGTCGCGAACGAGCCGTCCGAGGGTGGCTCGGTCAGCGTCGTCCTGGGGACGCGAGTCGACGCCGAGGATGAAGCGCCAGTCGGCCCCAACCTCGTCGGACTTGGCGCGGGTGGCGGTGACGACGAGCTCGGCGATATCGAGTACGTCGAGGTCGAATGCCTGGGGCAGGGAACGGGCGGCCCGGATGTAGCGCTTCGGGGTGGTGCACAACGTGATCGCACCGTGCCTGCGCAACGATTCCCGCAGGCGACCTGCGGCCTCCGGTGCGTTGGTAGGCGTCAGCATGGTGGCGGTGCCGGTCACCGAGCTATGGGTGCTGCTTGCCTGCTCGTAGATCGACCCCTGGCGCACCATCCCGGGAAGCGCCTGGGCAACCAGCGCGTCCAGGCCGTGGGCGGTCTCGGGGAGCTGCACCCGCGGGAATCTCGCCGTGACGCTGCGGCGGATCGCGTCCTGATGAACCTGGCGTCCGGGCTTGCCACTCAAGGCGATCTCGATGGCGGTGACCGGAGAAAGGTCGACGGGATAGAGCTCGCCGTAGCCCGAGACGTCCGCTGTCCCGCTGGCCTCTGCGGCGAGGGCGATCAGTCGTCGGTCGTCCGCGGGCAGCGACTCACCGCCGACGTCAGCGACCTCGGCTCGCAACGCGGCGGCCGCCGTCACGAGCGGGACCACGCCCTTCTTGACCAATTGATCGGCGGCGCGACCTAGCTCGTCAGCTGCACCGATAAGCGTCTCGGCCGTCGGCCAATGCTGACCGGACTCGTCAATGTCCACCGTCTCGTGTAGGGCGATGAGCGCGGGCCGGTTCGGGCGGCGCCGGTACTCGACCGAGGACTCGATCTCGCGGCTGTCAAGCTCGTAGGTCGCACGGAGCAAAGCGGCGGCGTACCGTGCCCGCTCCGGCCCGTCGAGGAGCGAGCCGCGCTGCGCGGCCAGCGACCACGCCAGCGCTGGGAGGGTCAGAACCCGACCTTCACGCCCGAGAATCGCAACAGCGTCGTCGCGCACGGATGTCAGAGTGGTGTCGCGCGCCGTCCAGGTCTCGACTGCCTTGTCGACCGTCCGGACGACCTGGTCGCGGGTGCGCCCGAGCTGTTGGGCGGTCTCGGCCATCGACGGCCACGCGGGTTCGGTCTCGGCCAGGTCGGCCGTCAGGCCGAGGAGAGCGCGCATCTCGACGCGACTCTCGCCGCTCAGCGCGTCGAGCAGGATCCCGACGGTGCGCTCGACGCCTGGCCGCTCCCCTTCCTCGTGGGCGTGCTCGGTTTCGCTGAGGCGTGCCCTCCACTCGCGGATGCGGCGCTGGATCTCCTTGCGGTAGGACTCCCCCAGACCACGAATGGTGGTGATCTTCATCGGGGGAATCCCGAGCAGATCGCCCACGGTGACCAGATCGAGGCGTGCCAGCCCGGAGCGCGCTCGTGCTGAGAGTCCGGCTTCGGCCAGGCGCGTCTCCAGCGTGGCCTTGCCGGCCAGCTCATCGTTGGCTTCCGCGGTCTCCTCGCCTGCATCGAGCTCGATAAAGATCTGTTGCCAGCTCAGTGCCAGCTCGTCCGCCGACGCGAAACGCGCCTTGGCATCGGGATGCAGCGCCTTGCGGAAGAGCTCGGTGAGCTGCTGGGCGACTGCCGGCTCGAAGCTGGTCGGCTCGATGATCGGCGCAGCCTTGGGGTCGGCCGGACCGCTGAGGCCGCCCTCCCACCATGGCTGTTGCCCGGTTGCCATCTCGAAGAGAGTGACCGCGACGGCGTACAGCTCTGCTGCCCGGTCGTAACGCTGGCGCCGGCCACGACCCAGGTAAGGGTCGAGATAACGAGGGGTGCCGGACCTGATGTTGTCGAGTGGCTCGGTGGCCAGCGAGAAGTCGAAGAGCACCAGCGTCGGGTGCTTCTTGCCGGGGTCGGGGATCACGCCGAGGTTGGCGGGCTTGATGTCGCGGTGGAAGATGCCCTTGGTCTCCAGGTAAGCCATCGCTTCTAGGAGGTCGCCCCCGAACTGCTGCAGCTGACCGAGTGTCGCACGCCCCTCGGTGGCCAGTCTGCTTGCCAGCGTCATCTTGCCGGCATCGGAGAGAATCAGGCCCTTGCGCTGATCCACCTCGATCGGTCCATCGATCAGCCTCACGACGCGCCTGTGGTCCAGAGCGCGCAGGATCTCAGCCTCAGCCGCGAGGCGGTTCTCAGCAGATTCGGAGCGGGCGAGCTTGAGGATGACCTCGCGGTCAGGATCTGGCGCATCGGTGTCATTGACCGCCAAGGCCACACCGCTGGATCCTTCGCCACGGCGGCTGACCACGATGAAGCGATCGGCGACGATGTCGCTCTTGACTGCCTCGAGCGGGTCCGGCGCTTGAGGATGCTCCTCGGCGTCGGCGGCGCCGCGGACCTTGTCGTAAGCGCCGCGGAACAGGTCCAGGAACTCCGCGATGGTCGCCGGTCGCGCCGTCTCCTGGTCACTGGTGGCGAGCGTGACCACATCGGCGATGTCGTCAGGCACCTGCGCGGCCGCACGCGGATCGAGACCATGCGTCTCGGCGAGGCGCTGCTCGAGCTCGGCGAAGGTGTCGGCCGGCCGGCGGCCCGTCAGGATCAGGTAGGACAGGGTGCCGAGGCCGTAGACGTCGAGCGGGATGCCTGGCAGGTCGCGGGCGTCATGTCGCGCTTCGGGCGCTAGGTATATCCAGTCCTCGTGATCGCCGAGACCCAGCAGATCGGTGGCGCCTTGGCTGATGGCCGTCCACCGGCTGCTCGCGTCGGTGTCGCGCTCCTTCTGGCCTGAGTACCAGTCGCGGATGGTGAGGGTCGGGGTCTTGCCCTTGCCAGGTTTCACCCAAACGCGCTTGGCCGCAAGGGCACGGTGGAACAGGTGACGCTCGTGGGCGAACCGGAGAGTCTCAGCCAGCCGCTGCACCAGGGCAACGCGCTGGTCGAAGTCGAGATCCCGTCCCTTCTCCGAGGCCAGGTACGCATCGAGAGGCATCTCGTCGTGGTCATAGGGAAAGACGAGCGCGGGGCCGTCGTCGGTGACCTTGAACTCGCCAGGGACCGCGATGCCCTCGTGCTGGATGCCGTACGTGAGCTGGTACTCGCGCCGCGCCATCTGCTCGACCCGCGTGCGGTCACTGGCGGATGCCTTAGGGTCGACGTCATAGAGCCGCAGCCGCTGACGTACGCCTGAGACGAACGGGTGCTCGACCAGCACATCCTGCCAGTCCGGACCTTCGGCGATCGGCGTTGCTTGCGAGACCTTGTAGTCGCCGAACATCCGCTGCTTGGGGATCGCCTTGAAGTCGGCTCGCTCGCACAGCTTGCGGATCTGCCTTGCCCGCTGGAAGTCGACGATGTGATGCGGGTTGGCTGGCAGGTTGGCGAGGAAGCCGCTGAGCTGATCCAGCTTCTTCGGGTTCCCGGTGACGTTGTAGCCATCGAGGGCCACCACACCCGTACGGCCCTTGCCCTCGAGCTCGACGATGCTCTCTCGTCCATGGAGGACGACCAGGGCGCCGACGAACGGGATCGCCTTCTGCTCGCTGCCGTTCTTCGTCACGCTCCGCAGAATCCCAGCCAGCTTCTTCGCCTTGCGGTCCGTCGCCAGCCACGGGTTCTCGACATTCCGGGTGTTGTGGTTCCACCGCTGAGAATCGCCGCGGATGGTGCCGTGCCAGCCCTTGAGCTCGACGACGTACAGGCCCGATCTGGTCAGGAGAAGCACATCGACCTCGGCCGAGCGGCCGTTGTTGTCGATGAACGTCAGGTTCGCCCAGGCGGTCGTGACCCCGTCCTCTGGGAGGAGCTCGCGAAACGCGTCCAGCGCTGCATGCTCCTGCGGGGTGGCCGCCGGGCCCATCACGTGCCAGTGTCCCGACTCGGCCTTCATCGCTCCCCCGTCAGACGATCCGACAACTTCATCTTTACGATGCGCACATCCTGCCACGGCATGGTGCGCTCGTGCGGTGTTCCTCGCCAGTCCTCAGAGCTTGTCGATCCAGGTGTCCTCATCACGGTGATCCCATGCGGATCCGGCCGTGTCGACAGTCGCAACCTTCCGCTTGTGCAGAGCCTCGAGCAGCGGACGTACGTCGTCGTAGTGAAGCTCGCGGAGAGCGCCGACCGGTCTCCCAACGTGTTCCTCAACGAGGGCTTGGCGCTCCTCCATCGACGTGGCGTTGGTGGCGTCGAGGGCCTGACGGAGCTGGTCGACCTGCCATGTCCTGATCGGTGCTAGTGCGGCCGGAACCGGATCGGTCGAGGGCTCGTCGGCGAAGTCGAACAGGGCGCTTTCGTCACTCACCCGAGGATTGTATAGACGCTCGGGATCGTTGGAGAGGCCGACAGGGATGCCTGCACAGTCGAGCATCATGAGACTCGGATTGGTGGAAGCGGCCCGTGACGAATCCCGCACACGACGATGCCCGACCACGCATTGCCTAGCGGCTCAGCTGCTTGATCAACTCCGCCGGCGTACCATCGACCTTGTCACCGAGCGGGTCCTGCCCTTCGATCGACATCTCCAGCCGGCTGACGCCGACCCGCTCCGCGTCCTGTGCGACGGTGAGGAGGTCAGCTTGCGCCTTGACAGTCAGCACCAGCCAAGTGTCGGTCCCACCGCCGATGTAGGTGACGCTTGCGATCGGCGAATCCTTCAGACCGTCCAGCACCGCAACCTCGCCCTCGACCTCCTCGATGGTGCCCATCACCAGGAGGATTCCGTTGGACGGCACATCGGTGACCGACACGAAAAGGTCGTTCGGGTTGGTCAGCTTCGCCTGCGCCGCGAGAGCCGACCTGTTGACATCGACAGTGTCGACCAAGGGAACATTGAAGTGGAGTCCGATCTTGTTCGGCTCCTCGTTGATGCCGCCGACCTGCACCGACGCGCCATCATAGGCACTCCAGTCCGGCAGGCTTTCGAGGTCTGTCACGACACTGTCGATCAGGCTCGCGTCGAGCCTGTCCATCCCCACCAAGACGTGAAATCCTTCCGGTGCCTCGACCGAGAGCGTGCCGTAACGAGCCGCATGTTCCCCCAGCGCCTTCAACACGGTGATGGTGACTCCCAGCGGGTCCTCGACGCCGTCCAGCGACACCCGGAACGAGTCATCGATCCCTCCCGCACCAAAGGGCTTGATCTCCTCAGATGTGTATCGATCAAGGTCCAGACCCGCCAACTCCACGAACGCGGCAACGGCCTCGTTCGGCAGGTCCTGCTGCGCGACGTCAGAACCCACGACCACACCGTTGCTCGTCAGATCCCAGCCGTCCAGCCTCGTCGCGAGACCGCCATCGTCCTCCCACTCCGCGATCCGATCGGCGACCGGCTTCAGGTCGCGCTCCTCGACGTCAGAGAACTCCACCCGGCGGTCATCGACATCAATCGCCTCGACTCCGGCCATCTTTAGGAGGTCATTCTCCAAGGTCGCGTCCCGATCAAACGGCCCACATCCCGAAAGACCCAGCACCAAGCCTGCGACCCCAACCCCGAGCATGAGTCTCATCCGTGTCCCCGATCTGAGTACGTTGTTCGATCACATCTGACGTGTCCACGCAAACGGTGCCACGCCACCGGCCCCGCCGGGCGCCACCGCGCGCCCACATCTTGACTACACCCCAAGATCGCCATGCTTGGAACCCCGCCCCGTACATGAGCCGGCAAGCTCCTCAGCCTGCCGAGCACGATGCCCGTCGCGATCACCAATGTCGATGATGCAAGAGCGCCGAACGTCCGCCGCTCGGCATCCACGCTGGCTACGGTGGGCACGCGAACGTGCCGTTAACCGAACGGCGGCGCTGTCACCTCTGGTACCCACCCAGGAGCGGAAGTGGACAACGAAATCGAGCTGATCAGCGATGAAAATGGGATCGCGCTGATCGGCGACCAGAAGGCCCTCGAGGCGTTCCTGGCTTCTGAGAACCTTCCGCCGAAGGAGGTCCCCATGCCCCGTCTGGGGTCCGTCCTCAGCGCCGGATCCGCGACCGCAGAGACCGCGTCGCAGATCGCATCGCAGTCAGGACGATGGGTGCAGCTCACGAAGGACTCAGCCAAGCTGGTCGACAAGTACGGGCTGCGGCAGAGCTCGAAGTCACAGCTGTCCACGGGCGTGCTCAAGGGCTCGAAGGGCCAGATCAAGGGCTTCGTCGAGTTCTCCAAAACGCCGGGACAGATGCTCCGGAACCCGGCAATACTCACGGGCGCGGCCGGCATCATGGCTCAGCTGGCGATGCAGCAGACCATGGAGGAGATCACCGACTACCTCGCCCGGATCGACGCGAAGGTCGACGATATCCTGCGCGCCCAGAAGGACGCAGTGATTGCCGACATGCTCGGCGTCGACCTGGTCATCGACGAGGCCATGACCATCCGTGCCGAGGTCGGTCGCGTCTCTGACATCACTTGGTCGAAGGCACAGAACGTCTCGATGGTCATCGCGAAGACTCAGGCGTATGCCCTGCGACAGCTCGACGCGATCGCCGAGAAGCTCGAGCGAGAGACGAAGGTCAGCGAGCTCGCCAAGCTCACCCGAGAGGCCGAGGCTGGCGTACGCGATTGGCTCGCAGTCCTTGCCCATTGTTTCCGGCTCGCCGACGGGATCAGCGTCTTGGAACTCGAGCGAGTTCTCGACGCCGACCCCGATGATCTCGATCAGCACCGCATCGGCGTTCAGACCGCCCGTCGCAATCGAATGGCCCTCATCGCCCGTACGACCGAGCAACTGCTGACTCGGATGGACGCTGCCGCTCGCGCCGCCAACGGCAAGGTCTTGCTCAACCCGGGGTCAGCCAAAGACGTCGTACGCGACCGCAACACGGTCGCAACCAGCGTCACCGACTTTCACAGCCTCCTCGGCCTCGACCGAAGCAACGACGACGTCGCAGCTCGGCGCTGGCTCGATGCCGCGGGCGACGTACGCGACCGGGCACTCGAGCGCGGCGCCGACGCGCGCGACACGATACGCGAACGCGGGTCCGACGGTATCGACAACGCGAAGCGGCTCGGGGCCGACGCCGCCGACCGTGCCAAGCGTGCAAAGGACAAGCTCGCCGGCCGTCTTTCGGAGAGACCCCTGCCTCGCCGGAGCCGCAAGGACGACGCGTAAGCGCCACCTCAACCTTGGCTGTCTTGTCCCGGCAGGAGCTTCGGGGACACCGCAGCACGAAAGCCATCAGCGATTCGCTGTCCGCTGGCCGTCAGGTCGACTGTCGCGAATCTGATGCGTCGACCTTGGATGACGACCTCTTCGTCGAAGTGCCCATCAACGACAGGGTGCAGCATCAGGCCCTCGGACGGACGGTCAACCTCGGAAGCAGCCTGCGACATCAGGTAGGCGTAGATCTGGTAGAGGTATCCGCTTTGGATGGTCGAAGTCTTGTAGTGGTGGGCCTTCGTCACCGACGTGAACTTGGTGTCGATCACGATCCGGCGGCGCCCGAATCCATCGGGATTCGCATGCTCCAGGACGATGTCGAGATACATGCTGGGCAACACGGCGCCCATCCCTGGCGAGAGTTCGGAATAATCCCATCGCTGGCCCGGCCCGTGTTTGACCTTCCACCCGTCAGGAACGAGGTGATGGCGATAGATGCCGTACGCTGCGGCCTCGAAGAGACGCCGCAGGTAGGTGTCCTCGTCCGCCGGCAGCGGCAGGTGTCGGCCTCCGTCGTCGGTTGTCGGGATCATGAAGGTGAGCAAGAGCTCCGCGGCGGCGAGCATCGTCCGGTCCTGCTGAAGGAGTCGCTGTTGCCGCATGTGGGGCACCTCCGCGAGACGCGGGCACGGGCCATGTACGCCAGCCGCTCGCATCTGAAGCGCGAGTGATCGGAATCGAGGATCGTCAGGCGCCAGCACGGCGGCGCGCTCGAGGGCTTCCCTGATAAGCCGGTTGGACGGGATGTCGGTGACGATCTCGTCGTAAGTGCAGTTCACCTGGCCCTTGTTGAGCAGTTGGTGACGCTCGGTGGTCAGCTGGTTGATCCTGCCCTTCACTCGCCTCTCGTTGCGGGTGACTGCCCTGAACCCGACCGACAGTCCTCGGTGGAAGCGGCGTGTCACCTCATCCGCCAAGATCTTCCCGACAAGCTGTGGAAGATCGGCCGGCGCCTCCTCGGCGGCAACTTGCCCGTACCCGTTCGTACGAAACAGTTCCGAGGCGAAGAACTGAAGCAGCCAGAGGTTGCGGATCGGGATCGGCATGCTCACGCTCCGACGAGGAGGCCGTACGCCTCCTCAGCGAGGTGCCTGCGGTCGAACCAGTACTCCTCGAGCAATGGACGTACATCGGTCTCGACGACTCGCTCCCACCAGCCCTTGGTGTCGAGTTCGGTGGCTTCGAGTTCCACGGCTGGCGTGAAGTACGAGTGGCCGACGCAATAGTGGCGCCCGAGAGCGGCGTCCGAGGAGATCTGCTCGTTGAGTGCGTCGACTCGCTGTCCGTAGACCTCGAGCAGCTTCGGGTCGTAGCCGAGCTGACTGACGTATTCGACCCAGTCCGAACCGAGCCGAGGCCGGAGCTCGATGAACGCGAACCGGCGTCGCAGCGCCATGTCGACGATGGCGAGTGACCGGTCCGCGACGTTCATGGTGCCGATGATGTGGAGGTTGGACGGGACGAAGAAGCGTTCGTCAGGAGTGCGCGGATAGGCCAGCCGCATCGCGGCGCTCTCGCTGCGCTTGTCGGCCTCGATGAGGGTCAGCAGCTCACCAAGAACCTGGGCGGGGTTGCCTCGGTTGATCTCTTCGATGACGAGCACCCAGGCGTGTTCGGGGTCAGCCGCCGCCTGATGGCACATCTGGATGAACGGCCCATCCTCTAGGCTCAACCCGCCGCCGGTCCTACTAGTGGACGGTCGCCAGCCGCGGACGAAGTCCTCGTAGGCGAGCGACGGGTGGAACTGAAGGATCTGTACGCGCCGTGGATCACGCTCCTCACACAGCGCCCAACCGAGCCGGCGTGCCAGCCAAGTCTTGCCGGTGCCAGGAGGGCCTTGGAGCACGAGATTCTTCTTGGACTTGAGTCGCTCGAGCATCGGGCGCAACTCGTCCTCAGGCAGGAAGCATCCGTCCTCCCGAACCGATCCCAGATCATACGGTTCGCCCACCTCCGTGACGTCGGCCTGCCCGGGCAGGGGCGCGCCCTCCGTCGGCGTTGGCTCGTCGGCCGACATCGTGTCGGAGCCACCGGCCGCGTGCAGGAATGCCGCGTGGGAGAGGTCCCAGACGTCCTCGAACTCCGACTCACCTGACGCCAGCCACGACTGAAGGACTTCGGTGTTCGAGAGAAACTGTTCACCCGAGATCTTGGCACCGAGAGTCAGGCTCTCGGCGAGCTTCGGGAGCTCGCTCTTGATGTATCCGGCGTTGACCGAGTCGTACGCGGCGAAGGTCTGAGGGCGAATCCAGTAGATACCCATGGTCAGGAGCCTGGTGTTACCCGTCGCGCATTCGTCGAACGCGCTCACCAGGTTCTCCCGTGTCGATTCGTTGGCTCCCTTGGCGTAGTCGACGGCCGACGACACCAGATGCCACAGCGCGTCGACGTCGTTGGCACCGCGGTCCACTTCGAAGCGGATGAACCACGACTTCAGGTTGTTAGCCGTGGGTATCCCAGAGAACTGAGTCGGCGGCTCGGCGCTCACCCCGAACTCGGTAGCGAATGCCGCCGCGATCGCCGCGCGGGCATCAGTCTTGATCCCTCGGTTGAAGCTGGCCATCACCGTGAACGGGTCGACGTCCCGTAGCGGGCCGTAGCTGCGGTCGACCCGGCGGTCGCCCTTGAGATACTTGAAGAGGTGCGGGACGCCCGACTTTTCGGCGGCAGTCCAGACCTTCTCCAAGAGCGCCTCCCGGTCGGCGCCGTAGGCAAGGATCCGATCCGCCAGCTCCGCGTAGAAGGCGGTCCACGTGAAGTCGGCCTCGGACGTCGGAGGCTGAGCGGTCAGCTGTTCGATCTCCTCGCGACCGGTGACGATCTTGAACAAGGTGATCAACGAGCTGATCTCGTTCTGGGCTGCTGTGGACAACTCGTCGCGCGCCACATCGACCTGCAGCCACTCGACCGGGCGCCACTGTCGATAGAGCCGCTGGTTCGGGTGAAACTCGTATTCACCGGTGACGCGTCCGATGTTCAGCGTCCGCTTCGATCGGTTGGGGCACACAATGATGTCGCCTACCTTGATCTCATGGACGAACCTGTAGAGCGTTCCTGCGGCACCCGCGATCGCGCCCTGCTCGATCTCAGGCATCGTCACGGCGAGGAGCTCCTTGAAGCCGTCCCGGGTCGAAGCAACCGTCGATAGGTCGCCAGCCTCATCCCACCCGATCCGCACCGCTTTGTCTGCGACAGGGTCGATGTCGGGTTGATCGTTGTGAATGCCCCACATCACGTACGTCTCCCGCGGGCCGCTGAGCACCGACGCACATGTCTTGCAGGCCGGAAGAATCCTCATCTGCGTCTCGCTCGCCCGATACGGCGGCGGACCGAGCAAGTTTCCAGCGTCGTCGGTTACAAAGTGCGAGCACTTCGCCTTGTGGCGTCGGCTCGGCGCTCGCCCGGTCGGTTTTCCGGTCATCGGATCGATCGGATCCTTCAGCCACACCAGCTCGGGATACGCCACATCGACAGCCATGCTTACGCATGCTACGACCCCGACGACCAGCGACGATGCTAAACCCGGCCGACAGCTCGGGCGCGTCACTGCCGCCCAAGTCCCACACGCCCCATGCACTCGCGGAGACACCGAGATCTCTTGCACTCGCCGGAGGCGTCCGACGGCTCGGTGGTGAGGTTGCCCTTGAAACCCGTGAGGGGGCTGCAGAAGCTGACCGACAGCCGACAATGAAACTGGCTCTGACCGGTTTACCTAGGTCAAAGGCAGTTTGTTTCGATCGGGCTGAAGGGATTTGAACCTGCGGCCCCTTGACCCTCAGATCGTGTGTGTGGGGAAGACTGCGCCGCATAGGCGTACATCGCGTGCAGAGAGTGACCTCATCGCCTGTAAGGATGGACCATTTTGCGCAGCGTTGGGCCCATGGCTCAGTTGGCCGGGTTGCCAGCACATATCCGGCGGATCACGCCGCGCTGTGCCGCCGTCTAGTCCGAATCAGCGGCAACCCGGTGCATCACCACTCCGACAACGACCTATCATCCGCGCGAGGTACGCGCACTCATAGCGATGATGCGACGAACGGCATCGCTGGCAACTTCAGCAGTTGGCGTTGGCTGCCCAACCGGCGTGTGAGTCCGCATTTCAGCAACGATCTGAGCCAAGCGCGTTCGAACGGCATCAACGATCCCAACGAGCGACGAATGCGAGATCGACCAGTAGAGACCGGTTATCTGCTGGAACGGGTTTCCAGATTCCTTGTCAAGCTGAGCGCAGATGTCCATCGCACCGGCGTGCGACATCCGGTAGGACTTCTGGCCCCTGGTCTCCTCAACCATCGCCTCTATGGCCGCGATGCCGTCAAGAAAGATCGGACCTGCGCTGAAAAACTCACGCGCAGGTTCAGGAAGGATGTTGGCGCTGATCACCTGGCCTTTGACGTACCCGTTTCCAATCGTTGCATCGATCATGATCGGCGCCGCTGCACGACGACAGTCCGGCGCTTCATCGTCATTTTCGTAGCCCGTCAGTTCGCTGGTCGCCCAATCCCTCAAGTCGGTCGATCCAGCTCGGCCGCCGAGAATCACACACTTCCGGAGCGTGCTCGCCAGCTCCACGTTGGAGAAGATGTCATCTTCGAGCGCTGCCAAGAGGTCTAGCGAGGGGCCGGTCTGATCGATCTGATCCATGCGGGCGATGATGGGTTCTAACGCAGCGACGGCCGAGCGTAACCAGTCGGGTCGTACACCAGACTAGGTATGTCATGCCCTCCCTGACGTGTTGTCCTAGTAACCGCGGCTTGGGTCGGCACAATCCGGCCCTGTGACAGGAAAGTACGCGCTAGCGCTTGAGGAAGCGCGACGTGGGCTCGATCGGCAGGCCACTGACTTTGCGAACCTCCGAACGCGAACCACGTCGCTACTTGGCATCGGCGGCACCTTGGTCAGCGTTCTAGGTGGACTTGCGATCCGTAGCGGCGGCGAACTGAGGTGCACAACCTATGCCGCGATTCTCAGTTTCGTTGCCCTGGCTCTCCTGTCGGTTTGGGTCCTTGCACCCCGCAAGGTGACGTTCACGCATGACCCAAAGGCAATAATCACCGCCATCGACGTGCCCGACGCAGAGGAAGACGATGCCGTCGCGCATCTAGCTGAGCAGATGGGAACCCAGTACGACGACAACAAAAAGGTCCTCGACCGTCTCGCCCAGCTCTACACGATCGCGGCATCTGTCTTCGTGATCGAAGTCTTCACGCTTCTACTCGATCTGAGAGGGAGATAACTATGTCCAACTCAACGCCCAAGCCACCGCCTCCGCCCCCACCCAGACCTCGGCCGAAACTGCCACCGACCGTCCGCCCTCCTGAACGTCGCAACGACCGACCGGGCGAGCCTCCCCGGACGCCGAAGCCGGATACGAAGTAATTCGACGCATTGCACTAGGGGTCTACAGCGCGGCGCTTGCTACATCCGCTTGCGAGAGCGATCTGCGTTCCATGATCCGATGGCCTCTGGACGCCAAAGCGCCGTGCGACCCACATGCTTCCCGGGTCTGGGCATCTGGCCACGGGCTGCATATGCACGAATGGTGGAGGCCGCGACGTTGAGATGCTTCGCTACGTCCTCCGTCGTCCACCAGTCCAAGTCAGCCGTGTGGGTGGCCTCGCCGTGTTCGAGGTAGTCGCCATCACTCAGGCCACGCGGAGTCGGTCCGCGTGGCCCTCAGTTGGTGGCTCGGCTTGCCCTTCTGGGTCCGGACCCAGGTCTGCACCAAGTGGCGGCTAAGGAAGTAGTACCGGACTTGCTCCGGGGCCAGCCGCTCGGCCTGTAGGACCTCGGCAAGTGCCTCCTCGAGGCGATTCGCTGTGCTTAGTGCTCGGGCAACTTCAAGCGCGTGACGTACGCGGCGCTCGGTCGGCGCTCGATGTATCGAGCGCCGGCCTCACGGTGGCGGATATCCAATACGACGACGGGCTGATCTGGGTAAAGCGCCAGACCTACCCCGGAAGCGGTGGCCTCGTCACAAAGGAGACCAACGGACGCCGGAAGCGGCCAGTGCCGATCATCGAACAACTGCTGCCAGAACTCGCACGACTGACCGAGGGCCGCGACCCCGAGGCGCGTCTCATCGTGCGACCCCGAGGCGGGGTGATCACGAGCGCCTCGCTGTGCCGGGCAACCGGCTGGGACTCCGTGGTCAAGAAGCTCGGCCTCGCGGGCCTCGACCGCCACGCCCTGCGACACACGGCCCTGACATGGATGGCAGACAGCGAAGTTCCGCTGGATATGTTGCAGCGTGTCGCAGGCCACGCAGACCCCGCCGTCACTCAGCGTTACCTGCACCCCGATCACTAGGCTTTGGCCGCCGTTGGAGACGCGTTTTCGACCTGGTGGGCCCGAAATGGGCCCACGACCCAGACGACCGGGAACGTGGTCAACCTCGCAGACAGGCGCAAGATCGCCCCTGACCTGCGTGAACAGGTCAGGGGCGATCTGATTGTTTCGGTCGGGCTGACAGGATTTGAACCTGCGGCCCCTTGACCCCCAGTCAAGTGCGCTACCAAGCTGCGCCACAGCCCGAAACTGCGAGTGGATGACTCCCCTCGAAGCGATCCGAACATTACCGCACAGCGCCGCAAGCCCTCCAATCGGTGCTCCCTACGGCGGGTCGTCGGCGGAGGCGAGGGCGTCGGCGGCCTCGTCGATGATGGCGCGCATGGCTTCCTCCGCGGCTGCCGGGTCGCCGTTGCGTACCGCGAGAGCCACCTTCTCGTGCAGCTCGATGGCGGTCGGGTTCGGCGTATCGGGCATCAGGTGGTGGTGCGTACGTCCGGCGAGGAGCTCGGCGACGAGATCGCCGAACGCGGCGAGCATGTCGTTGCCGCAGGCATTGAGGAGCACGCGGTGGAAAACGGTGTCGGCCTCCAGATAGGCCTCCAGGTCACCGGAGGCGGCGTGGACGACCATGTCGGCCACGGATCGGGCGAGGTCGCCGTGGTGCTTCGGCTCGGCGCGTTCGGCGGCGAGCCGGGCGGCGATCGGCTCGAACCCGCGGCGCAGCTCGGAGAGTGACAGCAGCTGCTCGCGCCGGCCGTCACCGTCGAGGCGCCAGCGGATGACGAGCGGGTCGAAGACGTTCCACTCCTGCCGCGGGAGGACGGTGATGCCGACACGTCGCCGGGTCGCGACCAGGCCCATGGCCTGGAGCACGCGCACCGCCTCCCGTGCCACCGGGCGCGACACCTCGTACGTCGCCTGGATGCCTTCCAACGTCAGGACGGCTCCGGTCGGCAGCTCCGCCGAGACGATCTGGCGACCGAGCGCGTCGCGAACACTTTGGTGCAGTCGATGTACGGCCTCACCGCTCGAACTCGTCACAGCGGCATGCTCGCACAGTCCGAGCGCTGTGTAATCAGAATCCGTTATCACACGCCGCCTTGCCAAACGGATGCCTTTTCATGCACCCTGTGACCCGTGACACAGAACCCTCTCCTCGTCGTCATGGGAGTCTCCGGCTCCGGCAAGTCCACCGTCGGCGCTGCGATCGCCCAGCGCCTCCGGGTCCCCTTCGCCGACGCCGACGACTTCCACCCGCCGGAGAACATCGCCAAGATGGCCTCGGGCCGTGCGCTGGACGATCACGACCGGCAACCCTGGCTGGAGACGCTCGGTGGCTGGCTCGCCGAGCACGAGCAGACCGGTGCGGTGCTGAGCTGCTCGGCGCTCAAGCGCAGCTACCGCGATCTGCTCCACAGCCGCGCCCGCGGGCTCCGACTGCTCCACCTCAGCGGCACCCCGGAGGTGGTCGAGGCACGCCTCGCCGCCCGCGCGGGTCATTTCATGCCGCCATCGCTGCTGCGCTCGCAGTTCGCGACCCTCGAGCCCCTCGCTCCCGACGAGCAGGGCACGACCGTCGACATCGACCAGGACATCGACGCGATCGTCGACCGCTACCTCATCACCGAGAACCTCACCCCCAACCTGATCTCCAAGGAGTCGGCATGATCCTCTTCGCCGCGCCAGAGCCGGTCGCACCGGTCGCCTCCGGCGGCGTACTCCTCGCCGCCGCACTGGCCTCGATCGCTCTGATCGTCGTCCTCATCACCTACGTCAAGCTGCACCCGTTCCTCGCGCTCCTGCTCGGCGGCGTCGCGGTCGGCGTGCTGGCGGGGCGCAACGTGATGGACGTGATCACCTCCTTCGGCGAAGGCTTCGGCGCGACCGCGACCAGCGTCGGCCTGCTGATCGCGCTGGGCGCGATGTTCGCCAAGCTCCTCGCCGACTCCGGCGGTGCCGACCAGATCGTCGACACGATCGTGGGCAGGTCCTCGGTGCGTACGCTGCCGTGGGCGATGGCGCTCGTCGGCGCGATCATCGGCCTGCCGATGTTCTTCGAGATCGGCCTCGTGCTGCTCATGCCGGTGATCTACCTGGTCGCCCGCCGCGCGCAGGTCTCGCTGATCACCGTCGGCATCCCGACCCTCGCCGGCCTCTCGGCGATGCACGGCCTGGTGCCGCCGCACCCGGGTCCGTTGGCCGCGATCGGCGCGCTCAACGCCGACCTCGGCACGACGCTCGCGCTCGGCGTACTGGTCGCGATCCCGGTCATCGTGGTCAGCGGCCCGCTGTTCGGCAAGCTCGCGGGCCGCTGGGTCGTCGTCGAGGCTCCGCACACCTACGACGCCACTCCGGTGGGCGGCCCGGGTGCCGCCACCGCCACCGACATCCGCCGCCCCACCTTCGGCGTCACCCTGTTCAGCGTCCTGCTGCCGCTCGTGCTGATGCTCGCCAAGGCGATCGTCGACATCGTCATCAACGACCCCGAGAACCAGCTCCAGCAGGTCTTCGACGTGATCGGATCCCCGCTCGTCGCGCTGACCATCGCGGTCATCGTCGCCATGTTCACGCTCGGCCGCGGGTCCGGGATGGACCGCCGCCAGATCGCCAAGACCGTCGAGCAGTCCCTGCCGCCGATCGCGGGCATCCTGCTCATCGTGGCGGCTGGCGGTGGCTTCAAGCAGTCGCTGATCGACACCGGCATCGGCACCCAGCTCGCCGGATGGGCCCAGGGCTCGGGCGTGTCCGCGATCCTGCTTGCATGGGTGCTCGCGGTCCTCATCCGCCTCGCCACCGGCTCCGCGACCGTCGCCACGATCACGGCCTCGTCCCTGGTGGTCGACCTCGTCGCCAACATGCCCACCGCCGAGGTCTCGCTCGTCGTGCTCGCGGTCGGCGCCGGCTCGGTGTTCTTCTCCCACGTCAACGACGCCGGGTTCTGGCTGGTCAAGGAGTACTTCGGCCTCGACGTCGTCCAGACGATCAAGTCCTGGTCGCTGATGGAGACGGTGCTCTCGGTCTCCGGTCTGGTGTTCGTGCTGGCGCTGAGCATGGTGATCTGACACCCGCCCTGACGAAACTGTCGGTGCTGTCCGACAGAATCACTCCTGACACATGGATCACACCCACCACAGGAGCTCACCGTGTCGGACTTCCCCCTTGAATCCAACACAGCCCCATCCGAGACAGCACCCACCGAGACAGCACCAGCCGTCAAGCTCGACCCGATCTCGCGCAAGGGCACCCCGGCCCATCGCACGAAATCGAAGCGGGAGGGCGCCGGGCGGCGCCAAGGGATGCCGGTGCAGGCGATCAGCCTCTCCGTACCGGCATCCCTGGCCGCGCAGTGGAAGACCTACAGCCAGGAGGTCCCGCGCTCGCTGGTCGACGTCATGCTCGACGCCGTCGCAGCGACCCGCCCCCGGCTCCCGGTCCTCCTCCGTGCCCACCAGGCGGCGCTGCGCGAGAAGACCAGGCCCGTCTCCGACGGCACCTTCATGCGCACCGTCCCACAGCCGAAACGGCTCGAGGACCCGTACGTCACGATGCCCCTGCGCCTGCTGGCGACGAACGTCGACGTGCTGGACGCCATGGTCCACGAGATGGCCGCGGAGTCCCGCTCGCAGCTGGTCGTCGTGGCGTTGACGGCGTGGCTGGCCGACCGGCGGGCCGAGGAGCAGGTCTACGCCGAGCAGCTCGAGCTCGAGGTCCCCGAGGACCCGTTCGACCGTCCCTGAACTCGGCCGGGACGGGCAGAGGACCCGTCCCGGTCGAGCCTTGGATCTCAGAGCACCTTGGTGCCGTACATCTCCCCCAGCGGGTCGGCGAGGAGCTCGAGCCGCTCGCCGTCGGGCCCCTTGAAGTAGATCGAGGTCTTCGACTCGATCATGTAGTCGACCTCCGCGTCGTCGAGCTTGGCACGCAGGTAGTCCCACTTCTCGGAGGTCACCGAGATCGCGATGTGGTGCAGCCCGCCGAGCACCTCGGCGTACGGGCCCAGGTCGAGCCCCGGGAGCGTGAAGAAGGCCAGCAGGTTGCCTGCCCCGACGTCGAAGAAGAAGTGGTCGGAGCCGGCGTAGTCGCGGTTCTCGAAGATCTCGGTCAGCGGGAACTCCAGGAGCCCCTGGTAGAAGTCGATCGACCTGCGTACGTCCGAGGAGAGCAGCGCGGCGTGGTGGATGCCGCGGGCCGTGCTGGCCGGGCGGGCGCCCTCCTCGCGGAGGTACTCCTTCTTGATCCGCTCACGGTCCTTCGTGATGAAGTCCATGTCGATGCTCATCGTGCTCTCCTCATGCCATGACTCTTCAGATCCTGTAGAAGCTCGACAGGAACTCGGCGGCGACAGCTGTGTCGCCGTTGACGGTGCCGGCGTTGATCCGGCCGTAGGCGGTCAGCACGAAGCTGGCCGGGTCGAAGTCGATGACGGTCTCCACGCCCTCGAGCGAGCCGGGCTCCTGCTGGAGGCCCTCGGCGCCGAGCGTCATCCTGGTGCCTCCGGCGTGGGCGCCGGAGGTGATGTTGATGCCGACCTCGATCGGCTTCTCCGCGGGCGTACGCGCGACGGTGTTGGCCCACAAGATGTTGCACAGCGGGATCAGCATGTCCGCGGAGTCGGCGGCCAGCGCGTGCGGCCTGCCGAGTCCCTCGCGGATGTCCCAGCTGTGGAGCGTGTAGTCGACCAGCGCGAAGACCGGGTAGAACGCCGCCGGAAGCGGGCCCATGTACTTGTGCGGGACCGCGAGGCCCGACCACTCCTCGGCGCCGAGACCCTCGAAGATCTCCAGCTCCCGGGCCAGTGCCGTACGCAGCCGCTCGATCAGCTCGACACGCGGAACCGCCTCGAACTGGCGGGCGCCCGCGTCGACATGGACGGCCATGTCGGTGAGCGGCACCGGGGCGGGGCCCTCGCCCTTGCCGGCGGCGGCGTCGAAGCCGACGAAGTAGGTCTCGGTGGTGTCGACCAGGTGGCCGACGACGTTCGCGGCGGTCCACTCCCCCGCGGCGGTCGGGCCGCCCCAGGCCTCGTCGGTGGCGACGAGCGCGAACATGCCTTCCGCCTCGCGGCGGACGAGGTCCAGCAGGGTCTCCTTGCTGGATGCATCCATGAAGTTCCACGTGCTCATCAGTGGGATCCTCTCTGGCCGCGGCTCTGCGACCAGTCTAGTTTCTGCGTCAACAGTTGTCTTTCGCGGGCGGTGGTGCTGAAAGCACCGAATCCGACTCGGTAAGGTGTACCTCATGGATGAGGTCAAGTGGCTCAGTAACGACGAGCAGGTCGCGTGGCGTGCCTGGCTCGCCGTCAACGCACAGCTCACCTCGCGGATGAACCGCGACCTCCAGGCCAAGAACGGTCTCTCCCTCGCCGACTACGACGTCCTGGTCAACCTGACCGACGTCCCGGACCGCTCGCTGCGGATGTACGAGCTCGGCGACAAGCTGCAGTGGGAGAAGAGCCGGCTCTCACGCCAGGTGATGCGGATGGCCGCGCGCGGCCTGGTCGAGCGCCGCGAGTGCCTCGATGACCGGCGTGGTGCCTTCGTCGACCTCACCCCGGCCGGGCTCGAGGCCATCGAGGCCGCCGCTCCTGAGCACGTGACGCTGATCCGCCAGGTCATGTTCGACGCCTTCACCGCCGAGGAGGTCGCCGCCCTGACCAAGCTCTACGAGGGCGTGCTCGAGCGCCTCGAGGTCAGGCCGGCCCGGGCCGCCACGGACGGCTCCGCCGCCTAGCCCAACGGCTCACGACGTGGAACGAGGCCCGCAGGTCACCATCGGTGACCTGCGGGCCTGTTCGTTGCGCTGCTAGCGCTTGACTCCGAAGGCCGAGACGACCTTCTGGGTCACCGCGTTGCCGGCGTCGTCGCGGGCGGTCGCCCGCAGCGAGACCAGGTCGGCGCCACGCGCGGGGATGCGCAGGCGTGTCTCCCAGCGGTCACCGTCCTTGCGCAGCTTCACCGCGGTCCAGGTCGAACCACCGTCGTAGCTGACCTCCAGCGTCGCCGCCTTCACCGCGCCGGCGCGCTCGGCGCCGGGCACCGTGTAGGGCACCACCGCGAACGGGACCTCGGAGCCGGCACGGACCGTGCCGTCCAGCGCCGTGTCCACGTCGTAGTCGAGCTGGAGCAGCGGCAGCGGCGTACCGGCCTCACCGTCGGGGACCGGGTCAGCCTGGTCGGCCACGAACGTCCAGGACGTACGGGTGCTGGTCGAGTAGCGGTGGGCGTCGCCGGCCGCGTCGGTGTCGATCTCGAACCGGTACGTCTGCGGGCCCTCGGCAACGGGGACCGCGGCCTGGACCGCCTGACCGATGTTCTCCCGGACCAGGGTGTCGCCCTGGAAGAGGCGGGCCGTCACCGGGGTCTCGCCCCAGGGGAACCCACCGGTGAGGCCGGCCGGACCGCTGGAGTTGGCGACGTTGACCGCGAACCAGTCACCGCTGTGTCGCGGACCCCAGTAGCCGTCGCCCGTGCGAGGCGCCGTCACCGGAGCGAACCAGTTGCGCACCGTGGTGCTGCGCGGCTTGTACGCCTGGCGCACTCCCCGCTGCTCCCAGGTGCTCTCGTGCTCGACGTTCTCGTACCAGGTGACGCCGTCGTAGGTGGAGACGTAGTCGGTCCGGTCGGTCGCCGTGGGCTGCCACGCGCGAACGCTGAGGCACGGCGGCCACTGGTAGTCGCGGCAGTCGGCTCGGTCGTCGACGGCGAGCCGATCCTGGGTGTCGTTGTAGCGGCTCTCCACGGTGGCGAGCTGTCGGCTGGTCGGGGCCAGGGCCAGCTCGGCCGGGATCTCGCCGGGCCAGCTCTTGGAGACGTCGTAGAGGTAGCTCGGGAACTCCACGGCCTTGCCCTCGAGGGTCACCTTGCCCTTCTTGGCGGCGGCCACGAGCTTCTCACCCGCGGTCGACCGCAGCGAGACGACGGACAGCGCGTCCTGGGTGACGAAGTCGACCAGCGGGCCCGGACGGTCGTTGACGACCACGAGCAGAGCGGCACCGGCAGCCTGGGCGGCAGCCTCCCGCTCCTCGGCGGTGACGGCGTCGTCCCTGGTCACGAGCACGGCGCGTCCCTTGGCGTCGAGGTCCTCGTAGTCGGCGGAGGTGCCCTTGCCGGCCGCGACGGCCCGCAGCGAGACCCGGCCGTCGAGCCTGGCCGAGCCGAGCTGGTAGGTCGGGTCGAACGCGATCGGGCGCGGGCTGCGCGCCGTCACGTCGAGTGCCGGCTCGGTGGCCCGCCAGCGTACGGCGAAGTCGAACTCGGCGCTGTCGACGGGGCCGGTGGTCTCGGCGTAGAACGAGTCGACGGCGACCGGGATCGCGTAGGTGGCGCCGAAGGTCGCGTAGAGCCCGCCGATGCCGGAGTCGTTGAAGAACTGGAACCGGCGGTAGGCGACGTCGCTGTCCTTGGGCGTCTTCAGGGTGAGCTCGTCGGCGTCGCGTGCGTCGAGCACGAGGGACTGGTCCTTGTCGCTGACCACGACCTGCGGGTCGCCGACCAGCGCGATACCGGTCGATCCGGGCCCTGCGGAGCCGGCGACGTCGAGGAACGCCGTGGCCGAGTAGATGCCGGGCTGCAGGCGCTGGGTCGGCACCGTGCCGGTGGCCGGGTCGATCGGCAGGCTGCTGACGAACTGGTCGCCGTAGCGGTAGAAGTCGACGTACCCGCTGGCGGGCTCGCCGGACCGGTCGAGCGCGGTGATGTCGAGGCCGTAGCGCTCCTCCTCCTTGACCAGCGCGGTTGCGGTGCGCACGGTGATCTCGCCGGAGGCGTCGGTGGCGACGACGGCGCCGCTGTACTTGCCGGCGAGCGTCGCGTCGTCGGCGTCAGCCGTGATGGTGACCTCGGCGCTGCCGCCGGCCGGGACCACGACGTGGTCGGCGGACAGCGAGACCAGGTCGCTCGGCTTGCCGTCCGGCCCGGTGACGTCGGTGCTCAGCGCGAGCGTGACGTCGGCCTCGGTCGAGTTGGTGTAGGTGACGGTGCCGTTGGCGGGCTCGTCACCGTCGTGCGGCCAGCCGTAGAAGCCGAGGAACCCGTCACCGGAGCCGTCCACGCCGTCGAGCGCGGCGGGTACGTCGAGACGGCCGGTGCCGACCTCGTACGCCGGGGCGTCGATGTCCGCGGCCGAGGAGACCAGCGCGTTCTTGAGCTCGGCGCCGGTGAGGTCGGGGTGGGCGCCCTTGACGATCGCCGCGGCGCCCGCGACGTGCGGGGTGGCCATCGAGGTGCCGTTCATCGAGACGTACCAGCCCTCGCCGGACGACTGCTGGGAGCGGGCGGCGACGATGCCGACGCCGGGCGCGGTCAGGTCGGGCTTGATCGCGTGGTCGCCGACCCGCGGGCCGTAGCTGGAGAAGTCGGCGCGTACGTCCTCGTCGTCGACCGCGCCGACGGTGAGGGCGGCGTCCGCGGTGCCGGGGCTGCCGAGCGAGCCCTCGGCGTAGCTGTTGCCGGCCGCGACGACGAAGAGCGCACCGGTCTCCTCGCTCAGCGCGTTGAGCGCCTGCGCCATCGGGTCGGTGCCGTCGTTGAGGCTGGAGTCACCGAGGCTCATCGAGACGATGTCGGCGTTCGCCGCGCCCCACTCCATGCCCGCGATGATCCAGGAGTCCTGGCCGTAGCCCTGGTTGTCGAGCACCTTGCCGACCAGCAGGTCGGCGCCCTGGGCGACGCCCTTGTAGAGACCCTCGCTGGCGGAGCCGGTGCCCAGGACGGTGGAGGCGACGTGGGTGCCGTGGCCGTGCAGGTCGCTGGTGGCCTCCTCGCCCGGGACGAACGACTGCGCGCCGTCGACCTGGTCGGCCACGTCGGGGTGGGTGGCGTCGATGCCGGTGTCGAGGACAGCGACGGTGGCGCCCTTGCCCTCGAAACCCGCGGCCCACGCCTCGGGCGCACCGATCTGCGCGGTGCTGCGGTCCAGGGTCGTCTCGGCCTTGCCGTCGAGCCAGATCTTCTCGACACCGCCGCCGAGCTTCCCGGCAGCACCGGCCGAGCGCTTTGAAGCGCCGTTGTCCGCGGCCACCGCCGACCAGAACGCGGGCGCCTTCTTCTTGCTCACCTCGACGGCGTCGGCGTCGATGCTGGGCAGGTCGAGCGTACGTTCCGTGCCCGGCAGCTTCGCCGCCTTGGCGCGGGTCGAGGCCTGCTCCAGGATCAGCGGAGTGGCCTCGACCGTCTCGTCGTCGTAGCGCATCTCCAGGAGGGCGGTGACATCGAAGAGACGGCGGTCGAGGGTGTTCGCGGCCAGGTAGGGCTTGGCCGCGGTGGGGATCGCGTAGAGGTGGTCGCCCACCTGCTGGGTCTCGATCGCGCCGGCGGCGGAGTCGAACCCGAGGGTCAGGACGCCGTCGTCTGTCGCGGTCACGTCGACGACGTCGCCGGTCACGAGGGTGATCGTGGTCCTGCCGTCGTCGAGGGCGGGCGTACGTGGTGCCGCGCCGGCCGTGGTGCGGCCGACGTCGGTCTGGGGGCCCTCAGGCGAGGGGTCGGTGCCTGGGGTCGCATGCGCGCTGGTGGCCATGGTCGCGACCAGCGCCGTCGCCGCAGCAGCTGCCGCGACGGCCTTGGTGGCGGCCGTCAAGCCGGGGGTGGTTGGGGGTCTCATGGAGAAGGACCCTGTCAATGCGGCGCGACACGCGACAAGAGCGATGTGGTGGCGGTTTTACGGCATGGCGAGACTCCGTCAGCACCGGAACACCCGCTGTCTGTCGCAGAACTGACATGCTCGGCCACGTGCTCGGTCTGACCCCTGATGAGACCCTCGCCTACGGCGAGCTCATCACCATGCCCTCCGCCACCGCCGCTGAGTTCGCGGCCGCCCTCAGCGCCTTCGGCACCTCACCGGGAGAGGCTCATCTGCTGCTGCGCCGGCTCGAGGAGTACGGCCTGGCCGCGCGGATCACCGGAGACGAGCGACGCTTCGCCGCCGCCCCGCCCGCGATCGCGCTCGGCGCCCTGCTCGCCCGGCAGCAGGACGAGGTGCGGCATGCCGAGATCGAGCTCAGCCGGCTCGACGAGGCCTACCGGGTGGCCGCCGCCGGCCGCGGCCCCACCGACGTCGTCGACGTCATCCACGGCGAGGACGCCGTCCGGCACCGGTTCGAGCAGGTCCAGCTCGGCGCGCGCGAGCGTGTCGACGCGTTCGTACGCCCGCCCGTGATCGTGACCTCCAGCCAGGAGAACTCGGCCGAGACCAAGGCCGTCGCGCGCGGCGTGCTCTATCGCGTCGTCGTGGAGCGCAGCATGCTCGAGAGCCACGACGTGACGGTCGACGAGGCGATCGAGGCGACCGACGCGGGCGAGGAGGTCAGGTTCGCCGATCAGGTGCCGCTCAAGCTCATCATCGTCGACCGGCGGCTCGCCCTGATGCCGTTGACCTCCTCCGGCGACGTCGTCGGTGCGCTGCTGGTCCGGGAGAGCACGCTGCTCGACGCGCTGATCGCACTCTTCGAGAACGTGTGGGACCAGGCGACACCGATGCTGGTGGGCACCTCGGGGCTCACCGGCGACCTCGCGCAGCAGGTCGACGACGAGGACGCGCAGGTCCTCGGGCTGCTGCTCGCCGGGCTCACCGACCAGGCCGTCGCCAAACAGCTCGGTACGTCGCTTCGCACCGTGCAGCGCAGGGTGCGGGCGCTGCTGGACCTGGCCGGTGTGGAGACCCGGATGCAGCTCGGCTGGCACGCCGCGAACAACGGCTGGGTGCAGGCAGGGGCGGACGGCCAGCTGCCGCCCACCCCTGATTCCGACTAGGCCCTAGCGCTTGCGCTTCTCCCGGACCCGCTGCTGGAGCACGATCGGGGTGCCGGCGAAGCCGAACTCCTCGCGCAGCCGGCGCTCGATGAAGCGCTCGTAGGAGGCCTCGAGCTTGCCGCTGGTGAACAGGACGAACGTCGGCGGCGCGGTCGAGGGCTGGGTGCCGAAGAGGATCTTCGGCTGCTTGCCGGACCGGACCGGGTGCGGGTGCTCGGCGACGAGGCGCCCGAGGAACGAGTTGAGCGCGCCGGTGCCGATCCGCGTCTCCCAGCCCTCGAGGGCCTTGTCGAGAGCCGGGACCAGGCGGTCGACGTGCCAGCCGGTGCGAGCGGTGACGTTGATCCGCGGAGCCCACTGCACCTGGACGAGCTCGCGCTCGATCTCGCGGTCGAGCTGCCAGCGGCGCTCCTCGTCGACGAGGTCCCACTTGTTGAACGCGATCACCAGCGCCCGGCCGGCCTCACGGACGGTCTGCAGGATCCGGATGTCCTGCTCGGAGATCTTCTCGCCGCCGTCGAGGACCAGCACGGCCACCTCGGCACGGTCGATCGCGGTCGTGGTGCGCAGGGAGGCGTAGTACTCGTGGCCCGAGGCCTCCTTGACCCGCTTGCGGATCCCGGCGGTGTCGATGAAACGCCACTCGCGGCCGCCGAGCTCGATCAGCTCGTCGACCGGGTCGACGGTGGTGCCGGCGACGTTGTCGACGACCGCCCGCTCCTCCTTGGCCAGCTTGTTCAGCAGGCTCGACTTGCCCACGTTGGGCTTGCCGACCAGCGCGATCCGGCGCGGGCCGCCGATCTCGGTGCCCTCGGGAAGCGGCGGCGGGTCGGGAAGCACCGCGAGGATCGCGTCGAGCATGTCGCCCGAGCCGCGGCCGTGCAGCGCGGAGACCGGCCAGGGCTCACCAAGCCCGAGGTTCCACAGCGCGGCCGCCTCGGCCTCGGTGCGCATGTCGTCGACCTTGTTGGCGGCCAGGACGACCGGCTTGCCGGACTTGCGCAGGATGCGTACGACGGCCTCGTCGGCATCGGTGATGCCGACGGTCGCGTCGACCACGAAGAGGACGGCGTCCGCCAGGGAGACCGCGATCTCGGCCTGGGCGGCGATCCGCTCGGCCAGACCCTGGGCGTCGGGGTCCCAGCCGCCGGTGTCGACCAGCGTGAACGCCTTGCCGTTCCAGTCGGCGTCGTAGGAGACGCGGTCGCGGGTCACGCCGGGAACGTCTTGGACGACCGCCTCGCGGCGGCCGATGATCCGGTTGACCAGGGTCGACTTCCCGACGTTCGGGCGGCCGACGACCGCCAGCACCGGCAGCGGGCCGGTCGGGGTCTCGTCGGTCTCGTTCAGCTCGTCTCGTACGTCTTCATACGAAACGTCGGGGTCAGTCATTGTTCTCCTCGGTAGGTAGCGGACCGGGCAGCTCGCGACCGGTCAACGCCAGGGCATGGTCCTGTTGGACCTGCATGTGCTTCTGGAGCAAACCCGAGACATGCCCGACTTGTTCCCTGGTACGCGGCCAGCCTACGCGCTCGACGTGGAAAGGCTCGCCATAGACGATGTCGATCCGCGCACCTTTGTGCGGCAGCGACGAGACCCCGCCACCGGGATCGCGGCTGCCGAGCATCGTCACCGGCACGACCGGAGCACCCGAGGCGAGGGCGAGATAGGCGGCGCCACGGTTGAAGTGGGTCAGCTCGCCGGCACCACGGGTGCCCTCAGGATAGATCCCCATCGCGTTGCCCTCCTGCAGCACCCGCAGCGCCATCTTCACCGCCGCCGGGTCGCTGCCGAAGCGGTAGAGCGGGATCTGGCCGGCCCAACGCAGAAACGGCCCGAGGAACCAGTGCTCGAACATCTCCAGCTTCGTCAGCGCGTGCACCGGACGCGGGGTGAAGATCGCCAGCAGCGGGCCGTCGATGACGCCGATGTGGTTGGACGCGAAGACGACCGGCCCGGTCGCCGGGATGTTGGCGGTCTCGTGCAGGCGCACGTCGAACCGGCGCCGGATCAGCCACCGGGCGTAGACGTTGAGGTGGTAGAGCGGCCAGCGGGTGGGGTGCTCGACCCCATCCGTGTGTGGAAGGTCTCTCACTCCCCCGCCTTCTGCACCAGCTCGATCACCTGCTGGATGACCTCCTCCAGCGTGTAGGGCGTCGTGTCGAGGTGGGTGGCGCCTTCCGGCACGGCCGCACCGCCCTTGGTGGAGTCGATCTTGTCGCGGTTCTCCAGCGACGCACGGACTGCCTCCGCGTCGGTGCCGCCCTCCTCGGCCGCGCGACGGGCGGCGCGGGCGGCGGGGTCGGCGGTGACGTACAGCTTCAGGTCGGCCTCGGGCCAGACCGCGGTGCCGATGTCGCGGCCCTCGACCACGATGCCGTTCCCGGCGGCGAGGGCCTGCTCGATCTCCTGCTTCTGGAGGGCGACCAGGCGGGCGCGGACCTCGGGGACGGTGGCGACCGGGGAGACGGCCGCGTTGACCTGGTCGCCACGGATCTCGACGGAGACGTCGGCACCGTCGAGGGCGATCGTGGGGCCGAGCGGGTCGGTGCCGGAGGTGATCACCGGCTTGCCGGCCGCGGCGGCGACCGCGTCGGCGTCGTGCACGTCGACGTCGTTGCTGAGCATCCACCAGGTCATCGCCCGGTACATCGCACCTGTGTCCAGGAAGCGCATGCCCAGGCGGTCGGCCACACCACGCGAGGTGCTCGACTTCCCGGAGCCGGAGGTGCCGTCGACGGCGATGACGATGCGTGCGGGGTCAGTGGTGGGATTGCTGCTGCTCACGGGCGGGAGCCTACCGGTGAGCGACCCAACCCCGGGACTCCAGAACCGCCTGCATCCGGTCGGCGGCGTCGGCGGCCACGATCAGCTCCATGACACCGACCGGGCGGCCGGGGTCGTGGTCGATGCGTACGTCCTCGATGTTGACCCCGCTCTCCCCCGCGTCGGCGAAGAGACGGGCCAGGTTGCCGGGCTCGTCGGGCACCGTGACGTAGACGCTCGCCTGCGCGGCCTGCGGCCGGCCGTGCTTGCCAGGGATCGCTCGCGTCCCGGCCTGACCTTCTTTGAGCAGTACGTCCAGGGCGGCCGCGTCACCGGTGCCGACCGCCGCGATCATCTCGTCGAGCTGGGCGCGGACCTCGGTCAGCAGGTCGGTCACCGCGCGGGCGTTACCGGCCACGATCTGGCCGTAGAGGCCGGGGTCACCGGCCGCGACCCGGGTCACGTCGCGTACTCCCTGGCCGCTGAGGCCGAGGTGCCCCTCCGGAGCGACCGCCAGCCGGCCGGCGACCAGGGCGGCCATCAGGTGCGGCACGTGCGAGGTGCGGGCGACGGCCTGGTCGTGGTCCTCGGGGCTGAGGGTGAGCGGGACTGCTCCGCAGACGGTGACGAGCTCGCCGACGAGCGCGATCGCCGTCGGGTCGGCCTCGGGGTGTGGCGTCACCGCCCAGGGGCGGCCCTCGAACAGGGTGGAGGTCGCGGCCAGCGGCCCGGAGCGCTCGCTACCGGCCATCGGGTGGCTGCCGACGTAGCGGTGTACGTCGCGGGGGCCGTGCTCGCGGACGTAGGCGAGCGGCGAGGCCTTCACGCTGCCGACGTCGGTCACGACGGCGTCGGGGCTGTCGGCGAGCGCTCGAGTGATCACCTCGCCGAGGTGGGCCGGCGGAACCGCGACGACGACCAGCTGCGGCGAGTCGCCGGGCCTGCGGCGGCGGCCGGCGCCGAGGCCGGTCGCGGTGCGTACGTGGCTGGCGACCGAGTCGCTCAGCAGCACGTCGAGCCCGGCGGAGGCGCAGGCGAGCGCGACCGAGGTGCCGAGCAGGCCGACACCGACGATCTCGACCGGGCCGGTCAGAGCCGACAGCCCTCCCCCTGCTTCCCCGGTCTGTGTCATGCCTCCAAGGCTAAAGGGTCGGTGCCGCCGGACCCTCCTCGTCTCAGCGCCTGTGGTGCGCTATCGCGGCAGCCGACGAAGGTGTGCGATATCGCCTTGCGGTTATGAGGGCTGGTAGCTGCCGAAGGACCAGGAGTTGCCCTCCGGATCGGTGACCGTGCCGCCGCGACCGCCGTAGTCCTGGTCGACCATCGGGCGGTCCACGGTGGCGCCGGCGGCGACCGCCTTGTCGAAGACGGAGTCGGGGTCGTCGTCGATCAGGTAGGCCGAGGAACCTCCGGTGGACTTGATGCTGCCGTCCTCGCGTACCTGCCCGAACATCAGCCCTCCCCCGGCGGGCCAGAGCCACTCCGCGTGGACCACGATGCCGCCCTCGCGGTAGGTGGAGTGCTCGACGAAGCCGATCGCGCTCAGCCACGTCATCATCGCCTCGGCGTCCTGGAACGCCATCGACTGCCAGTACTTGATCTTCGCTACGTCGTTCTTCTGCTCAGTGCTCATACTTCCGAGTCAACCGCTGACTCCTCGGCCAGGTCTTGAACGAATGGGAACTCCTCGCGCACCCAGCTCGTCGGCGTACAGCCGGCGAACTCCTGCCACTCACGGGTCAGGTGCGCCTGGTCGGCGTAGCCGCAGGCAGTCGCCGCCCGAGCCAGCGGCATCCGGCCCACGAGGCCACGGGAGCGATCGAAGCGCGCCAGCCGCTGGAACTGCTTCGGCGCCACCCCGGTCTCCGCGCGCACCAGGTCACTGATCCGCCGACGGCTGTACCCGACGTCGTCAGCCACCTTCTGCACCCCCGCTCCCCCGGTCAGCAGCGCCAGCGCACGGCCCACCTCTGCCCTCGGTCCCGGCTCGCCGTGGCGCGCCAGCGCCTCGACCAGACCACTGACGACCAACCCCTCCCACTGCCGCGGATCGGCCTCGGCCAGTCGCTCCGGAAGATGACGTACGCCGCCAGGTGCCGCGACCTCTTCGAGGGCGAGGAGCTCGCCACGCCACGCCGCCGCCGGCATCCCGAACAGCGCCCGCACCCCGGCAGTCGTCAGCCCCAGCTGTACGCCCCGCTGGCAGCCATGGTGATGGATCGCCGCCGGTCGGGTGTGCAGCCCGGAGACCAGCGACCACGCCGTCACCGGCTCCGTTCCACTCCCCCAGGAAGTCACCAGCGGCTCGTCGACCGGCAGCACGAAAGTGATCTCGGTCGACGGCATCCCCCGATGCACCCCCGGCGCCCCGAAATCCACGTCGTAGGTGACCAGCGAGGTGACATAGGGCCGCAGCACCCCCGGCACGGTCATGTCTTCGATGGTGCCACGGTCGCAGCGGGTTGCCTATGCACTATCGCCGGCGGCGGGTGGGTGTGCGATAGCGCTGTGCGGTGTCTTGGCCTTTTCGGGGTGGTCGTGGGGTTGCGTGGTGTTCGTTGCTTCTTGGGTTGATGGCCGCCGACCCGTTATGGAGGGTGTTCTCGGTCTCGTCCGGAGTCAAGGACGGCCTGCGGCCGCCGGCTTTGCCGGTCGCCTTCGGCGATCCTTGACACCGGGCGAGCCCGAGAATTTTGGCTGGTTATCGGGTCGGCGGCGGGGTTTGGCGCGGATTCCGTGGGGTGGGTACGGGCTTGGGAACTGGCCTCGATGTACCTGGCGGGGTTGGTGGAGTCTCGGCGCTTTTACTAGACGATGACACCTTGTGAACGATTCACAAGGTGTCGCGGCTCGGGGCGGCAGACCCCTTGGCTGGTAACAGCGCCGGCTTCGCCTGTGGTGCCTCGGCGCGACTGCTCGAGCGGCGTGAGGTGGGCTGGGCAGAAGGCCGGTGCAGCGTTGTGCCCGGGTTTCTCACGGGTGCGGACAATCCCCCCACTGCGATGTCGGTTCCCCCTGCTGCGGAGCGTGTGGAACATATCTTCGCGTGGGGCAGCATCAACAGTGGGGAAGCCATCCGGACACGGTGCGCGACCAAGTCGGGGCACGGTTCAGCGCCCAGCACAGCCCCGCATCCAGCACAGCCCCATGCCCAGCACGAGTGCGGTCTGGCGATCGGCAGCAGCCCGACGCTGACAC
>NZ_JBIWNX010000007.1:198951-284889 GCF_044767415.1 Nocardioides sp. NPDC101246 | reverse complement strand
CCGGCCCGACGCTGACACCGGCCCGACGCTGACACCGGCCCGACGCTGACACCGGCCCGACGCTGACACCGGCCCGACGCTGACACCGGCCCGACGCTGACACCGGCCCGACGATCGTATGCCCCACCGGGGTCGGCGAAGCGGGCACTGATGGTCTCTGCGGGCGCGGACGCATGGCGGCGAAAAGGTGGGACGTCGGGCGGGCTGGCTTCCAGCGTCGCCGGTTCAGGTGCGTCGGGTGAAGCGGATCCGTCCGTCCGGGAGGCGTTCATGAGGGTGGCCGGCGTGGATGCGGCGGTGGTCGCTGGGGCACAGCAGGACCATGTTGGCCAGGTTGGTTTTGCCGCCTTCGGACCAGGGTTTCAGATGGTGGGCTTCGGTCCAGGCTGCTGGGGCGTCGCAGTCTTCGGCTTGGCAGCCTTGATCGCGGAGCCGGAGGGCTCGGTGTTGGATCGGGTGGGCCAATCTGGCGGTGCGGCCGAGGTCGAGGACCTCTGAGTCCGTGCCGAGGACGACGGGGACGAGGTCGGCGTTGCAGGCCATGCGGCGGGCTTCGGCGGCGGTGATCTGGTCACCGTCGAACCCCAACGCGGCGGTGCCCAGATCGGCCCGGAGCTGGTCGAGGCTCATGGTGATGAAGACCGTGGTCGCATGGCCACCGTGGCGGGGCAGGTTCTCCACGTCGTAGGTCTCCACCACCCGGGCGAACGCCTGACCCAGCAGCCGGTCGTAGGGGGCTTTGCGGCCCTTGTCCTCGGCCGACCACTTCCGGGGTTGGGCCAGGGAGTCGAGGATGGTGCGGAGCCGCATCCCGATCGCGCGGGAGACCCGGGCGTGGAGGTCGATGGTGCCGTCGCCGTTGTCGCGAGACTGGAAGAACGTACGCCGTTGGGCCTGTTCTTCTTCGCGCTGGAGGGCTTTGGCTTCGGCGGCTTCGAATCGGTCGGGGTCGATCTCGGCGAGGATCCGTTTCCCGACGATCCGCACCTCGTTGGCGGTCAGGCGGGTGGCGTGGTCGACCAGCAGCTTCTCCGCAAGCACCAGGTCTTCGGTGCTGGCAGCGGGGTCGGACTCGATGGCGTCGAGCGCTTTGGTGATCACCCGGGCCTTGTCCTGGGACACGCCACCCTCGGCGAGACCGGCAGCGACGAGGTCGTACTTGTCCACGCCTGTGGCGAGCTTGATCTGGGAGCGGGCTACGGCCTTGTCGACCAGCAGCTCGGTCCGCATCCACCCCGAGGCATCCTTCGCGCCGGTCTCCTCGGCGATGTCGCCGGCGGTGGCCAGGACCCGGAGCTTTACCGCGGTCTGTTGGGCGTGGATCTTCTCCAACCGGGCCAGTAGGTCCTTCTTCTGGCCGGTACGCCAGTAGGCAGGGTCACTCGCGAGCAGGTCTTGGAGGGAGGATTCGATGGCGGTCAGGGCGGCGTCGATCGGGTCGCCGGGGTTGGTGCCCCAGTGGTCGAGATCGTGCTCGAGACTCATCGCTTCCCTCCCTTCAGAGGTGTGTCGTGGTGGGTCTGATTCTACGCCCGGAACGGATACCTAGCCACCTATAGGTGCAGGTCAGAGGCCCTTTTCGTGGTGAGCGAACGACATCGTCCCTGTGGATGGTAAGTGGCCCGAAGGGCCACCCCTCCACCCCCACAAGCCCCACTAATCCAACAAGGTTTCCGCTGCGCCACACCCGGGCCGCCGCCCCGATAGCCAGCCAAATCTTTTCTCGACGGTCCCCGGTGTCAAGGACCGCGATAGCGGCCGGCGAAGCCGGCGGCCGAAGGCCGTCCTTTACTCCGGGGACCGTCGAGAAGACCCTCCAAGAACGGGTCGGCGGCCCACCCCAACCTCGAGGAAACAGTCCGAACTACCAGGACACCTCACCAGCCCGCGAGACATAAGCCGATTTCATGACCCCCACCAGATCGGCAACTGATACCCGCCGCTCAACGCCACGAGCGACATCACGCACCTGCACCTCCCCTGCCTCAGCCTCGACCCCACCGATCACCGCGATCAACGGTTCCCGCCGCCGCCGAGACTCCCGAATCCTGGCACCGAGCGAACCACCACCGTCGAGCCGAGGACGGAGACCCTCGGCGACGAGCGCGTCCACGAGCCCACGAGCGGCCGGGTCCTGGTCCGAGGAGACCGGGAGGACGGCGATCTGGGATGGGGCCAGCCACAACGGTAGGCGACCCTGGTAGCGCTCGAGCACGGCAGCCGCGACCCGCTCCATGGAGCCGACGGTGCCTCGATGGACCATCACGACGCGCTGTCGAGAGCCGTCGGCGTCGTCGTAGGTGAGGTCGAAACGCTCGGGCTGGTTGAAGTCGAGCTGGACGGTGGCGATGGTCTCCTCGTGGCCGGCCGGGTCGATGACCTGGAGATCGAGCTTGGGTCCGTAGAAGGCTGCCTCGCCCGGAGCCTCCGACAGCTCCAGTCCGTACGCCTCCAGCCCGGCGTCATCGACCGCTGACCGCAGGGCCTTCTCGGCGTCAGCCCACTGGGAGTCGGAGCCCAGGTAGGACGGCGAGCCGTCGCGCAGGGAGAGGCGTATGTAGTCCACACGGAGGCCGAGGATCCGTTGGGCCTCGAGCGCGGACCGCAGCGCTCGCGCCGCCTCGTCCCGCACCTGGTCGGGACGGCAGAAGACGTGGGTGTCGTCGAGGTTGATCTGACGTACCCGACTCAGCCCGGAGAGCACCCCGGACCGCTCGGCGCGGAACATCGGGGCGAGCTCGTGCAGCCGGATCGGGAGCTCGCGGTAGGAGTGCGGGCGCGCCCGATAGACGAGTGCGTGGTGGGGGCAGTTGGCCGGGCGGAGAACGAGGTCGTCCTCCTCCGGCCCCGGCCCCATCGACATCGGCGGGAACATGTCCTCGGCGAACTTCGCCCAGTGTCCCGAGCGCTCGAAGAGAGCGCGTTTGCCGAGCACCGGGGTCTTGACGGGTACGCAGCCGTCGGCCCGGGCCAGGTCCGCGGCCAGCCGCTCGAGCTCGGCGAAGAGGACGGCCCCGTCGGGCAGCCACAAGGGCAGCCCCGAGCCCGCCAACGGGTCGGTGGCGAAGATGTCGAGGTCGCGGTTGAGGTCTCGATGATCGAGGTCCATGAGTGTGCTCCTGAGGTCAAGGCCCGGAGCACCGCCACCAGAGACGAGAACCGCCCCGGAGCACTGCTCCGGGGCGGTCTGCGAAAAGTGGACAGCAGGTCAGCGCCGGAGTGGGTCCGGCGTCGTCGTGCTCATCGCGCGCTGCTGCATACCGTTCACCCTAGCGGCTCGAGGCGGCGTACGCATTCACAATTCCCGAGCCTCAGAGCTCGGTGGTGTCGAGCAGCTCGCCGAGCTCCTCACGGGAGAGGTCACGCATGTCACCGGGCTTCATGGTGCTCAGCCGGACCGGACCGATCCGGGTGCGGGTCAGTCGCGTGACCGGATGGCCGAGGTGATCGAGGAGGCGGCGCACGATGCGGTTGCGGCCCTCGTGGATGACCAGCTCGATGATCGACTTGTCCTTGCGGGTCTCCATGATCCGGGCCTTGGTGACGGTCACCGGGCCGTCCTCGAGGGTGACGCCGGCGAGGAGCCGCTTGCGTACGTTGGGGAAGATCTCGCCGGTGACCTCGGCGACGTAGGTCTTGTCGACCTCGTAGCTGGGGTGGGCCAGCCGGTGGGCGAAGTCACCGTCGTTGGTGAGGATGATCAGGCCCTCGGTGTCGGTGTCGAGCCGGCCGACGTGGAACAGGCGCTCCGGCCGGTCGGCGACCAGGTCGGAGAGGTTGCGGCGGCCCTCGGGGTCGCTCATCGTCGAGACCACGCCACGCGGCTTGTTGAGGGCCAGGTAGACCTTGCCGGAGATCGGCGGGAGCCGCTTGCCGTCGACGCGTACGACGTCCTTGCCGGGGTCGACCTTGGTGCCGAGGCGGGTGACGACCTCGCCGTTGACCTCGACGGAGCCGTTGAGCATCAGGATCTCGCTGCCGCGCCGCGACGCGATGCCGGCCAGGGCCAGCAGCTTCTGGAGCCGGATCAGGCCCTCGTCGTCCAGCGGCAGATCGTCACGCTCAGGCAGGTCGCTCACGTTTACGATTCTGCCGTATCGCCAGAGTCGGACCCATTCGCCGCGCCTTCTTCGGGCTGCGCAGCGAGCGCCTCCTGGCTGACCTGCTCGGTCAGCTCCTCCTCCATGTCGGCGAGGTCGGGCAGGTAGGGAGCCAGCTCCGGCAGGTCGCCGAGGTCGGTGATGCCGATCCGCTCGAGGAAGTAGCCGGTGGTGCGGTAGAGGTTGGCGCCGGTCTCGTGGTCCTGCCCGGCCTCCTCGACCAGGCCGCGGGTGAGCAGCGTGCGCATCACGCCGTCGACGTTGACGCCGCGGATCGCGGAGACCCGGGCGCGCGAGACGGGCTGCTTGTAGGCGACCACCGCCAGCGTCTCCAGAGCGGCCTGGGTCAGCCGGGCCTGCTGGCCCTCGAGCACGAAGCCCTCGACGACGGCGGCGTACTCCTCGCGGGTGTAGAACCGCCAGCCGCCCGCGACGTTGCGCAGGTCGAAGCCGCGGCGCTGCTCGGTGTATTCGGCGGAGAGACCCTTCAGGGCCTCGACCACCGTCGCGGTCGGGTGGGCCACGGCCGAGGCCAGCGCGGCCGCCTCCAGCGGCTCGTCGGCGACCATCAGCACTGCCTCGAGCGCCGGGCGCAGATCGGCGAGCTCGATCGCGAGCGTCTCTTCGGAGGCCTCAGTCATCGTCCTTCTCCCCATCATCGGCGCCGCCCTCCGCGGGCGGCTGCCCCTCGAACTCGTCCTGGATCAGCTCGTCGACATCGAGCGCCTCGTCGCCGGTCCAGCGTACGGTCAGCTCGCCCAGTGCGGTGACCTGGTCGAACGCGACCGCTCCCTCGCGGAAGAGCTCGAGCAGCGAGAGGAACCGGGCCACGGTGGTCAGCGTGTCGGGCGAGTCGGAGCACAGGCCACGGAAGGTGACCTGTCCCGAGGCGCGAAGCCGCTCGATGACCAGCGCCGCCTGCTCCTTGACCGACACCTTCGAGCCGTGGATGTGGGCGAGCCCGATCTCGGGCGGCCCCGGCTTGGGTGCCATCGCGGCGGCGGCGAGCTGGGCGAACTGATCCAGCCCGATCCCGATCAGCACCTCCGGCAGGAGCCCGGCGTAGCGCGGCTCGAGCTGGACCGAGCGTGGGTGCCGCTTGGACTCCTTCGCGAGCCGCTCGCCGAAGACGGCCGCGACCTGCTTGAACGCCTTGTACTGCAGCAGCCGTGCGAAGAGCAGGTCGCGCGCCTCGAGCAGCGCGAGGTCCTCCTCGTCCTCGACGTCGCCCTGCGGCAGCAGCCGGGCAGCCTTCAGGTCGAGCAGGGTGCTGGCCACCAGCAGGAAGTTCGAGGTCTGCTCGAGGTCCCAGCTGCCCTTCTCCCCCGCGCCCTTCTTGACGAAGGCGATGAACTCGTCGGTCACCGTGGCCAGGGAGACCTCGGTGATGTCGAGCTTGTGCTTGGCGATCAGGCTGAGCAGCAGGTCGAAGGGACCCTCAAAGTTCTCGAGGCGCACCTCGAAACCCCCGGCGCCGCTCGACTCCTGCTCCTCGGCCCCCGTAGGGGCATCTGTCATCTGCGTGACCGTCACTCGCCGAGCCGGTGCACGAGCGCGCTGTCGTCCCCGTACTCCTCCAGGTCGGCCAGCACGATCGCGAGCGCCTCGCGCACCAGGCGGCCGCGGTCGACCGCGATGCTGTGCTTGGCCCGCAGGTTGAGCCGGGCGTGCTCGAGCTCGAGCAGCTCCTCGGAGGTGATGTAGACCGTCATCTTCTCGTCATGACGTACGCGTCCGCTGGACCGCTTCTTGGCCGCCGGCGTCTCGTCGGCCGGCTCGGGCACGGCATGCACCGGACGAGCCTTCGCCTCGGCTGCCGCTGCGGAGCCAGCACCGTCGGACGTACGCCGGAAGAGGTCGTCGGCGGCCGGAACCCTCACTCGCCGCGATCCCATCGGGCCAGCACCTCCTTGGCGAGCATCCGGTAGGAGTCGGCGCCGGTGGAACTGGAGGCGTACTCGGTGATCGGCTCGCCGACCACGGTGGAGTCGGCGAACTTCACGGTGCGGCGGATGACGCTGTGGAAGACGCGGTCACCCCAGCCGTTGACCAGGGTCTCCATGACCTCGCGGCTGTGCATGGTGCGGCTGTCGTACATCGTGCCCAGTATTCCGTCGATCTTCAGACGCGGGTTGAGCCGCTCCTGAACCTTGTCGATGGTGTCCTTGAGCAGAGCGACACCACGCAGCGCGAAGTATTCGCACTCCAGCGGGACGACGACGGAGTCGGAGGCGGTGAGCGCGTTGACGGTCAGCAGGCCCAGGCTCGGCTGACAGTCGATGAGGATCACGTCGTAGTTGGCCACGGCCGGAGCAAGGGCGCGGGCCAGGGTCTGCTCACGGGCGACCTCCTGGACCAGCTGCACCTCGGCGGCGGAGAGGTCGATGTTGGCCGGGAGCAGGTCGACGCCGTCGATGCCGGAGGGGACGACCACGTCCTCGAGCGTGATGTCACGCTCCATCAGCAGGTTGTAGACGGTCAGCTCGATCTCGTTGGGCTGGAGCCCCAGTCCGACCGAGAGCGACCCCTGCGGGTCGAAGTCGACCATCAGGACCTTGCGGCCGTGCTCGGCCAGCGCGGCGCCCAGGTTGATGGTGGTCGTGGTCTTGCCGACCCCACCCTTCTGGTTGACCATCGCGACGGTACGAGCGGGGCCGCCGGTGGCGGGGCCGGGCTCGGGAAGGTTGGGCCAGGGTCGACCGGTCGGACCCATCTTGTTCTTGCCCGGGGAGTAGGAGCCCTCCTCGGGCTCGGGGGCGTTGGCGCGCAGCCGGGCCGAGGGCGGATAGGCCGGCGGCGGGGCTGCCGGCGTCTGCGGAGGCATCTGCGGCGCGGTCGCACCACCTGCTCCGAAATAGCTGTCTTCCATTCCTCCACCCCCGGTTCAGTTGCCGCGGCCCTGGGCGATCACGGCTAGCGGGTCTATATGTCGACACGGCGACTCTAAGACCCGGATCTGCGCGACTGTAGGAGCCGCGCCGGGCGTGTCACAAGGCAAATCCGGGTGATTCTGCTACGGGACCCGAATCTGTTGATGACCTGTGCACTTGGCGCCCCGCCAGCCCCACAGGAAGGGCCTTCGATGTGGAGAAACCTGTGGATGAATCTCCGCCCGAGCGGTGGCCCGCTCGAGGGGCTCAGTGCGACTTACGGCGCTTCTGGAGCTGGTCGTAGGCCTTGGTCGCAGCGTCCTTGATCTTCTTCTGGTTCTCGGGCTTGCGAGCCTCGTTGGCGATCTTGGCGACGGCCGCGACGACGATCGGGTTCTTCAGTAGCTTGCGCACGGCTCAACGCTAGCGGACCTCGACAACCGGGTCACAGCCGCCGCATCGCCACGGTCGCCAGGACCAGCTCGCCGGCCTCGTCGCTCGCGTCCAGGTCGGCCACCGCCTCGATCACCCAGTCGTGGTCGCCTGCCGGGTCGTCGAGGGTCTGGGTGATCCTCCAGACCCGGGTCGAGTCATACGCCTCATCGTCCTCGTCCACCCCTGCCGGCGCACCGCGCTCGACGGTCCAGGTGAGCAGCCTGGGCGAGCGCGAGTCGGCGGAGATGCCGACGTCGTCGTGCTCGGCGAAGTAGGCCTCCAGGGCGTCGTCCCAGCGGGACCTGGTCATCACGACGTCGCGCGCGGGCTCGAGCCGGTCGGCCGCGGAGCGTTCCAGCGACATGAGCGTGTCGAGGTCGTCTCGCGAGACCGCGTCGACCCGGGCCCACATCGCGTTGCGGACCATGATCTCGAACGCGCGGGTCTGCTGGGACAGCGACCGCGGTGGCGGCGGCGCCTCGTGGTGGGCCACGGCCGACGGGATGTGCTCGGGGTCGGAGAGCGCCTCCCACTCGTCGAGCAGGCTCGAGTCGGTCTGGCGGATGGTCTCCCCCAGCCACTCGATCAGGTCCTCGATCTCGGGGCTCTTGTGGGTCTCGGGGACGGTGTGCCGGAAGGTGCGGTACGCGTCGGTCAGGTAGCGCAGCACCAGGCCCTCGGAGCGGGCCAGCTGGTAGCGGCGTACGACGTCGGTGAAGGTCATCCCCTGCTCGTACATCTCGCGCAGGATCGACTTGGGGTCGAGCGCGTCCTCGGGCAGCCACGGGTGGGTGCCGCGGTAGACCTCGAAGAGCGCCTCGAGCCGTTCGGCCATCGGCTTGGGCCAGGTGATCTCCTCGATGAGCGCCATCCGCTCGTCGTACTCGACGCCGTCGGCCTTCATGTTCTCGATCGCCTTGCCGCGGGCCTCGTGCTGCTGGGCGAAGAGGATCTGGCGCGGTGGCTCGAGGACGGACTCGATCACCGAGACGATCTCGAGGGTGTGCTCGGGCGACTCCGGGTCGAGCGTGTCCAGAGCGGCGAGCGCGAAGTGCGCCAGGGGCTGGTTGAGCGCGAAGTCGGCGGGGAGCGCCTCGGTGAGGACGTACCTGCGTCCGTACGCATCCGGCTCGGCGAGCCTGGTCAGGACCCCGCTGTGGACCAGCGAGCGGGTCAGCCGCAGGGCCCGGCGGGCGAGCTTGAGCTGGGTGCGCTGCTCCTCGTGGTTGTCCATGGTGATCCGGCGCATCACCTCGAAGGCGTCCTCGTCGCGGGCCACGACGTTGAGGATCATCGAGTTGTCGACCTTCATCCGGCTCTGCAGCGGCTCGGGGGCGCCGTCGACGAGCTTGGTGAAGGTGGCCTCGGTCCACACCACGGTGCCCTCGGGCGGCTTCTTGAGCTGGGCCTTGGAGTTCTTCTTGCCCGCCTTGCGGCGCTCCTCGGACTTCGCCTTGGCCTTCTCGTTCTCGATGATGTGCTCGGGGGCCTGGACGACGACGTAGCCCTGGGTGTCGAAGCCCGCCCGTCCGGCGCGGCCGGCGATCTGGAGGAACTCGCGGGTGCGCAGGATGCGCTGGCGGCGGCCGTCGAACTTGGCCAGGCCGGTGAAGAGCACCGTGCGGATCGGGACGTTGATGCCGACGCCGAGGGTGTCGGTGCCGGCGATGACCTTGAGCAGCCCGGCCTGGGCGAGCTGCTCGACCAGCCTTCGGTAGCGGGGCAGCATGCCGGCGTGGTGGACGCCGATGCCCTTGCGCAGGAGCTTGGCCAGGGTCTTGCCGAACCCGGCGGCGAAGCGGACCGGTTCGAGCCGCTTGGCGATCTGGTCCTTCTCCTCGGTGGAGAGCTTGAGCCAGCCGGCGTTGAGCAGCGAGGCGCCGTGGGTGACGGCGTCCTTCTGGGTGAAGTGGACGACGTAGACCGGCGCCTGGCCGGTGGTGACGAGCTCCTCGAGGGTCTCCTGGAGCGGTGTCAGCCGCCAGTCGAAGGTGAGCGGAACGGGTCGTTCCGCCTGGTCGACGAGGACGGTGTCGCGGCCGTTTCGCCGGGTCATGTCCTTGGCCAGCGCGCTGGTGTCACCGAGAGTGGCGGAGAGGAGAAGGAACTGGGCCTGCGGGAGCTCGAGCAGCGGCACCTGCCACGCCCAGCCACGGTCGGGCTCGCCGTAGTAGTGGAACTCGTCCATGATGACGAGCCCGACGTCGGCGTGCTTGCCTTCGCGGAGCGCGAGGTTGGCGAGCACCTCGGCGGTGCAGCAGATGATCGGGGCGTCGGCGTTGACGCTCGCGTCGCCGGTGAGCATGCCGACGTTCTCGGCGCCGAAGGTCTCCACGAGGTCGAAGAACTTCTCGCTGACCAGAGCCTTGATCGGCGCGGTGTAGAAGGAGACCTTGTCCTCGGCCAGCGCCGCCGCGTGCGCGCCCGCCGCGACCAGGGACTTCCCCGAACCGGTCGGCGTCGCCAGGATGACGTTGTCACCGGCGAGGATCGACATGATCGCCTCGTCCTGGTGGGGGTAGAGGCTGCGGCCGCTCCCCTCGGCCCAGGTCACGACCGCCTCGTAGACGTCGTCGGGGCTCGCTCCGACCTTGGGGATCCAGTCGCCGGGCCTGGTCGAATCTGCAGACGCTGTCACAGGGCCCTCGGGTGTGCGGTCGCGAAGACCTCTCGGAGATTGTCCACGGTGACAAGAGTGTAGATCTGCGTCGTGGTCACCGACGCATGGCCCAGCAGCTCCTGCACGACACGTACGTCGGCACCGCCGTCGAGGAGGTGGGTGGCGAACGAGTGGCGCAGGGTGTGGGGCGAGACGTCCTTGTGGATCCCGGCGCGCTCGGCGGCACGGGTCAGGACCGTCCAAGCGGACTGACGGGAGAGACGGCCGCCGCGGGCGTTGAGGAAGAGCGCCCCTCCGGAGCGGGCGGCCGCGAGATCGGGACGGGCCCGGGTCAGGTACGCCTCGACCGCCTCGATGGCGTAGGAGCCCACCGGGACGATCCGCTCCTTGCCACCCTTGCCGCGCAGCAGGACGACATGGTCGACCCGGTCGAGGTCGTCGACGTCGAGGCCGACGGCCTCGGAGATCCGGGCGCCGGTGCCGTAGAGCACCTCGAGCAGGGCCCGGTCGCGCAGTGCGAGCGGGGTGCCGGGTGCGCCGGCGGCTTCCAGGATCACCTCCACGTCGGCCAGCGGGAGCGCCTTGGGGAGCCGCTTCTCCGCGCGCGGGGGCTTCACGTGGCCGGCCGGGTTCGCCTCGACCATCCCGTCGGCCACCGCGAACTTGTGGAACCCGCGTACCGCGACGACCGTCCGCGCCGCCGAGGTCGCGCTGAGCGCCGGATGCTCCTCGCCGCCCTCGCGCAGGTGCGCCAGGAACCCCGACACCGTCGCCTCCGAGACCCCGGCGAGGTCCTCGACCCTCTGCTGGGCGAGGAACTCGGCGTACCTCCGCAGGTCGCGCCGGTAGGAGGACAGCGTGTTCGCCGCGAGGCCACGCTCGACGCTCAGATGGTCGAGATACGTACGCATCGCGTGCTCCACCGCCGTCACGCTCCCCATCCAACCAGCCGAGTCGGCTCATCCTGACCAAACACACCGCCGAGTCGGCTCGTCATGACGAGCCGACTCGGCGGGATTGTGTGTCAGAACGCGCCGAGTCGGCCCTCAGGCCAGGACGGTCTCCAGCGCGATCGAGTCGATGCCGACCGCCTCACCGACGGGGGCGTTGGTGAGCTGGCCGGCGTGGGTGTTGAGGCCCTTGGCGAGCGCGGCGTCGTCGCGCAGCGCCTGGGTCCAGCCCTTGTTGGCGAGCGCGACGGCGTACGGCATCGTCGCGTTCGTGAGCGCGTAGGTGGACGTGTTCGGGACCGCACCGGGCATGTTGGCCACGCAGTAGAAGGTCGAGTTGTGGACCTGGTAGGTCGGGTCCGCGTGGGTGGTGGCGTGGGAGTCCTCGAAGCAGCCGCCCTGGTCGATGGCGATGTCGACGAGCACCGAGCCGGGCTTCATCCGCGAGACCAGCTCGTTGGTGACCAGCTTCGGCGCGGCCGCGCCCGGGATCAGCACGGCGCCGATGACCAGGTCGGCCTGGAGCACCTGCTCCTCGAGCGCGAGCTTGTTGGAGGCGAGCCCGTGGACCTGGTTGGAGTAGCGCCAGAAGGACATCCGCAGCTTCTCCAGGTCGGTGTCCAGCAGGGTGACGTCCGCGCCCATCCCCAAGGCGATGTTGGCGGCGTTCTGGCCGGAGACGCCGGCACCGATGATGACGACCTTGGCGTTGGCGACGCCGCCGACACCGCCCATCAGCGTGCCGCGGCCGCCCTGGGCCTTGAGCAGGTTGTAGGCGCCGACCTGGGGCGCCAGGCAGCCAGCGACCTCCGACATCGGGTAGAGCAGCGGCAGCGCCCGGTTGGGCAGCTCGACGGTCTCGTACGCGATCGCGGTGACCTTCTTGGCCAGCAGCTCCTGGGTCAGCGGCTTGTCGGCGGCCAGGTGGAGGTAGGTGAACAGGGTCAGGCCCTCGCGCAGGCGGTGGTACTCCTCCGCGACCGGCTCCTTGACCTTGAGCACCATGTCGGCGTTGCCCCAGGTCTCGTCGGCGTCGCCGAGGATCTTCGCGCCGACCGCGGCGTACTCGGCATCAGAGATCGAGGAGCCGACGCCGGCGCCTGCCTGGACGAAGACCTCGTGGCCGTTGGCCACCAGCTCGTGGACGCCCGAGGGGGTGATCGCCACCCGGTACTCGTGGTTCTTGACTTCCTTGGGTACGCCGATTCTCATGTCTTCCCCTGAATGTGGTGGTCCGTGGGTCTACGGGTCAGCCGGATGTTCGCCGCCTGACGCGGCATGTCTAACCCGGTGTGGCGCAAGTCACCAAAACCACGTCGACCGGTCCTGACCAGACCCCCTGATCAGACTCTGCCACGAGACTTGAGGGCGTCGTAGGCAAGCACCGCCTGGACGACCGGCGAGTCGGTCGCGCGGCCGCTCAGCACGGCCTCCAGGAGCTCCTCGAACGGCACCCAGTGGATGGTCATCTCGGCCTCCTCGTGCTCGAGCTCGAAGCCGTCACGGTCCGTCGCGGTCAGGCCGCGAGCGAGGAAGAAGTGGTGGATCTCCTCGGTGATCCCGGGCGTGGCGTAGGTCGAGAGCAGCGGCGTCCATTCGGCCGCCTCGTGGGCCACCTCCTCGCGCAGCTCGCGCACGGCGACGTCGAGCGGGTCCTCGCCGGGATAGTCGATCAGGCCGGCCGGCAGCTCGACGAAGCGCCGCTTGGCGGGATGGCGGTACTGGGTGATGACCAGGGCGCGCTCGTCCTCGTCCAGCGCCAGCACCACCGCGGCACCCGGGTGCTCGACCACCAGGCGGCGGAACGGCTCCTCGTCGAGATGCTCGGGCCGGTTGATCCAGTCGGCGCGCAGCGCCACCACCCACCCGTCGCGGTGGAGGTCCTCGGTCTTCGTCACCGGCCACGACTCGGCGGCGTCCCAACGCAGCTCACTCATGTCCCGACTTTATCCACCTGCCACATCCATCGGCCGCGCGACGTAAATACGCCACACCCTCGCCGGAGGGACTGTACGGTCCTACGTCATGACGGCTGAGAACGCGACCCTTTCACTGACCTACGAGGAGGCGGCCGCGCGGGCCGCCACGGTCACCGTCGAGCGCTACGACATCTCGCTCGACATGACCGGGCTGCTGGAGGGCGAGACGCTCTCCAGCGTCTCCACGATCTCCTTCTCCGCCACCCCTGGCGCGAGCACGTTCGTCGACTGCGTGGCCGAGGTCTCGGCCGCCACGCTCAACGGCACCGCCCTCGATCTCACCACGATCAGCGCCGGACGGATCCCGCTCGAGGACCTCGCCGAGACCAACACCCTGGTCGTGACCGCCTCCCAGTCCAACACCGCCGCCTCCGAGGGCGTGCTGCGCACCGTCGACCCCTCCGACGGCAACGTCTACGTGTGGACCTCCTTCGAGCCCGACGACGCCCGCCGGCTGTGGGCCTGCTTCGACCAGCCGGACCTCAAGGCGGTGCACGGGTTCACCGTGACCGCGCCGGACCAGTGGACGGTGCTGTCCAACTCGGCGCCCGCGGAGGTCTCCGACCCGGCGGCCGGAGCGCGGACCTGGGTCTTCGAGGACACTCCCCCGCTCTCGACGTACGTCGTGGTGGTCAACGCCGGGCCGTTCGTCGAGGTCCGCGAGGAGCGCGGCGGCTACGACCTGGGGCTCTACGCCCGTCAGTCGCTGGCGAGCCAGCTCGAGCGGGACCGCGAGGAGATCCTCGACGTCACCGAGCACGGGCTGGCCTGGTTCGGCACCAAGTTCGGGATGCCGTTCCCGCAGCGACGCTACGACCAGATCTTCGTGCCCGACATGGGCGGCGCGATGGAGAACTGGGGCGCGGTCACCCACAGCGACATGTTCCTCTACCGCACGGCGCCGACCCACGCCGACCGCACCGAGCGCACCAACGTGATCCTGCACGAGATGGCCCACATGTGGTTCGGCGACCTGGTCACGATGCGCTGGTGGGACGACCTGTGGCTCAACGAGGCCTTCGCCTCCTGGGCGGCCGTATGGGCCTCGGCCGCGCTCCCCGAGTACGCCGACGTGTGGGCCTCGATCGCGCTGACCGAGAAGAAGGCGGGCTACGACATCGACGCGACGCCCGCCACCCACCCGATCCGCGGGGTGGTGCCCAGCGTCGACGTGGCGATGGCCAACTTCGACGCGATCACCTACATGAAGGGCCAGGCCGTGCTCCAGCAGCTGCACGCCTACATCGGCGAGGAGGCCTACCTGGCCGGGCTGCAGGCCTACTTCGCCGAGCACGCCTACGGCAACACGGTCCTCTCCGATCTCATGGGCGCGTTCGGCGCCGCGGCGGGCAAGGACCTCTCCGCCTGGACCACCGCGTGGCTCGACCACGCCGGCACCGACGTGATCACGCTCGCCGACGGCAAGGTCTCGGTCACCGGCCCCAACGGGACCGTACGTCCGCACCGGCTCGACATCGCCTCCTACGACGCCTCCGGAGCGCTGCTGGCGACCACGCCGGTCACCGTGGCGGGCGAGCCCGTCGCGGTCTCGCTCCCCGAGGCGGCCGCGCACCTGGTCAACGCGACCGACGTGACTTTCGCGGCGGTCCGCTCGGACGAGGCCAGCGAGGCCTGGCTCGGCCAGAACGCCGGTCTGCTGCCTGACGCGGTGGCGCGGGCGGTCGCGGTCAACAGCGCCTGGTCCGCCCTGTTCCGCGGCGAGATCGCCGGCCCCGAGGTCGTCTCGCGCGTCCTCTCGGTCCTCGAGCGCGAGCGCAACCCGCAGGTCACCGGCGAGTTCCTGGGCATGGCCGTCACCGCCGCCGAGCTGTGGACGGCGCCTGAGCAGATCGCTGAGCAGCGTGCGCTGATCGCCGCAGCGGCCGCGGCGCTCGCCGAGGACCAGGCCAACCGCGACACCGCTCTTCGCGTCCTCGCCGCGCACGCGTCCACGCCCGAGCAGCTCGCCCTCGCCGAGGCAGGGGCCACCGAGGACGTACAGGTGGCCTGGCGGCTGCTCGGCCGACGCGCAGAGCTGGGCGACTACGACGCCTCGGCGGTCGCCGCGCTGGAGGAGCGCGACCCGGACCCCGAGTCGTGGGTCAGCGCCTTGGCCGTACGCACCGCGCAGCCGCTCGCGGAGGCCAAGGAGGAGGCCTGGCAGGTGACCATGATCGAGCGCCGGCTGCCCCGCACCGACAGCGCGTACGCGTTGAGCTCGGCGTTCTGGCGGCCCGGCCAGGATGAGATCCTGGCGCCGTACGCCCAGCGCTATCTCGAGGCCGTGCGCGAGATCCGCGGCGGCGGGCTGCTCGCCTACGGGCTCCAGCTCCGGTTCTACCCGGCCCAGGCCGGCGAGGACGTCGCCGCTGCCGCGCGCGCTGCCTGTGAGGGCGACACGCTGGTGCCGTTCGTACGCCAGACGATCATCCGCCAGGCCGACGTGCACTCACGGCAGGTCGCGGCCCGCGCGCGGTGACCGCCGCAGAATCGTTGGCCGTTCGAACGTATGGCCCGCGAGAACGGCGGGTACCCCTGGTGTCGTACGCAATCGAGAGGAGACACGACATGAGCACCATCGAGAAGAGCGTCCAGGTCGCGGTCCCGGTCAGCACCGCGTACGACCAGTGGACCCAGTTCGAGTCGTTCCCCCAGTTCATGGAGGGCGTCGAGTCGGTCCAGCAGCTCGACGACAAGCACCTGCACTGGAAGGCCGAGATCGGCGGTGTGACCCGCGAGTGGGACGCCGAGATCGTCGACCAGGTTCCCGATGAGCGCATCACCTGGCGCGCCGTGGAGGGTGCCAAGAACAAGGGGACCGTGTCGTTCACGCAGGACGCGATGACGCAGTCGACCCAGGTGACGCTCCACCTGGAGTACGAGCCCGAGGGCGCGGTGGAGAAGACCGGCGACGTGCTCAAGATCGTCGACATGAGGGCGAAGGGCGACCTCGAGCGGTTCAAGGACTTCATCGAGAATCGCGGCACCGAGACCGGTGCTTGGCGCGGCGAGGTGAAGCCGACCGGCGAGGTACGTCGCTAGCACAGACTCAGAGCCCCTGAGCCCGGCGGATGCCGGCCCCAGGGGCTCTGTCATTCGATCTCAGGCGTCAGCCGGCTCCGGCAGCTCGACGTCGCTGATGTCGCTGACCTCGCGGCGCAGGTTGGTCTCGTCGATCGGGAACCGCTGCTCCTTCTGCCGGTCCAGGGCCGCCTTCACCAGCCCGGCGAAGAGCGGGTGGGGGCGGGTCGGCCGCGAGCGGAGCTCGGGGTGGGCCTGGGTGGAGACGTAGTAGGGGTGTACGTCGCGGGGCAGCTCGACGAACTCGACGAGCTGGTTGTCGGGCGAGAGGCCGGAGAAGACCAGGCCGGCGTCCTCGAGCTGGTCGCGGTAGGCGTTGTTGACCTCGTAGCGGTGGCGGTGACGCTCCTCGATGGAGGTCTCGCCGTAGACCTCGGCCGCGATCGAGCCCTTCTTCAGCTCGGCCGGGTAGAGGCCCAGGCGCATGGTGCCACCGAGGTCGCCCGCGCCCTCGACGTACGCCTTCTGCTCCTCCATCGTCGCGATGACGGGCTCGGGGGTCTCGGCGTCGAACTCGGTGGAGTCGGCCTTCTCCAGGCCGAGCACGTTGCGGGCGTACTCGATGACCATGCACTGCAGGCCCAGGCACAGGCCGAGCGTGGGGATCTGGTGGGTGCGGGTGTAGGTCAGGGCGCCGAGCTTGCCCTCCAGACCACGGATGCCGAAGCCGCCGGGGACGCAGACGGCGTCGACGTCGTGGAGGTTCTTGGCGGCACCCTCGGGGGTCTCGCACTCATCCGACGGGATCCAGCGGATGTTGACCTTGGCCTCGTTGGCGAAACCGCCGGCGCGCAGCGCCTCGCCGACGCTCAGGTAGGCGTCGGGGAGGTCGATGTACTTGCCGACCAGACCGATGGTGAGCTCTTCCTTGGGGTGATGCACCCGGCGCAGCAGGTCCTCCCACAGCGCCCAGTCGACGTCACGGAAGGGCAGGTCGAGCTTGCGCACGACGTAGGCGTCCAGGCCCTCGCGGTGGAGCACCTTGGGGATGTCGTAGATGCTCGGCGCGTCGGCGGCGGTCACCACGGCGTCCTCGTCGACGTCGCACATGAGCGCGATCTTGCGCTTGATGCCCTCGGGCAGCTCGCGGTCGGCGCGGCACACGATGGCGTCGGGCTGGATGCCGATCTGGCGCAGCGCCATCACCGAGTGCTGGGTCGGCTTCGTCTTCAGCTCCTTGGACGGGCCGATGTAGGGCACCAGGGAGACGTGGACGAAGAAGACGTTGTCGCGGCCGAGGCGCTGGCGCACCTGGCGGGCGGCCTCGAGGAACGGCAGCGACTCGATGTCGCCGACGGTGCCGCCGATCTCGGTGATCACCACGTCGATCTCGGGACCGTGCATGGCCAGGACGCGCTCGGAGATCTCGTCGGTGATGTGCGGGATCACCTGGACGGTCTCGCCGAGGTAGTCGCCGCGGCGCTCCTTGGCGATCACGTTGGAGTAGACCTGCCCGGTGGTCACGTTGGCGTGGCCGACCAGGTCGGTGTCGAGGAACCGCTCGTAGTGGCCGATGTCGAGATCGGTCTCGGCACCGTCGTTGGTCACGAAGACCTCACCGTGCTGGAACGGGTTCATCGTGCCGGGGTCCACGTTGAGGTACGGGTCCAGCTTCTGCATGGTCACGCTCAGGCCACGCGAACGGAGAAGGCGGCCGAGGGACGATGCCGTCAGGCCCTTCCCCAATGAGGAGGCGACGCCCCCGGTGACAAAAATGTGCTTGGTCAAGCTCGCCGACTTCATGGGCCTCAATCCTATCAATGCTTCAGCAGGCCACCGAAACCTGACGCACCGAAATCGCCACCTTGTTGGCTGGTCTGTCGAGCCAGCGCGAGCGGAGCGGCGATCTGACCGGTGGTGGTCTCGATGCCGTCGACCGACGCGAACCAGCCCGGCCAGTCGTTGGCGCGGAGCGTCTCTAGGTCCTCGGAGCCCGTGGGTGCCGTCACGACCAGGCCTTTCGTGGTCGCGCCGAGGCCCTCGACCAGGCCCTCGACCGCGGTCGTGTCCTCGCTGTCCTCGCCGAGGACGACCAGGACGAGACCTGCCGGCCCGGTCGGTCGTCCCTGGGCCTTGACCAGGTCGCCGGTGAGCAACGCCACAGCGGCGGTCTTGGCGGGCTGGTCGAACGCCGCGGGCGGTTCGGTGCCGGCGTAGGTCTCTCCGATCACCTGGCCCATCCGCTGATAGGTCGCCTGCTTCGCGTCGCCGCGGCCCAGCTGCTTGACCAGCTGAGTGGCCAGGCTGTCGACATACTGCTTGCGGTCGGGGTCGAGCAGGTTCGGTCGTACGTCAAGCACGCCCGTCGTCTCGCCACCGGCCGCCTCGATGTTGCCGGCGAGTGCGGCGACCGTCTTCTGGTCCGCTCCGGGGAGGGTGACCACGGCGACCTTCTGGCCGGTGAGCCGGCCGGGCAGGAGCGCGTCGCCGGCCTCGGCGACGAACCGGTCCTCGGCGCTCTGCTGGGGATCCTTCGCGCCCTTCGTCTCGCTCTCGCCGGAGGTGGGGCTCGCCGCGGCCCCGTCGCCGGCTCTGCTCACGATTCCGACCCCGACCGCGGTGAGGTCGTGGTCGGCGGCCCAGATGCCGGCGGGTACGCCGATCGCCAGCGCCGTCACGGCGGCCAGGACCGGGAGGACGAGGCGACGGCTGCGGGAATCCTTGCGGCGCACCTGCGGGACCGCCGATGCGTCGATCAGCGTCGGGCCGAGGGCGAGCCTGGTCAGGTAGGTGCCGGCCAGGCCGGGGCGCTGGTCCTCGAGGAAGTCGGTCAGCGTGGTGCTCAGCCCGGCCCCGACCACCAGCGAGGGGTGCTGGGCGTAGGCGACCAGCAGGGCGGCGTCCTCGGGGGCGAGGGCGGACTCGAACCGCTTCGGCTGCACGCCGATCCGGTCGAGGAGATCGGTGGCGTTCTCGCTCGCGGAGGCGCCGGGCGCGAGGACGACCTCGGCAGCGCTGGTGAGCACCTTCGGTTCGGGGTAGGTGTCGGTATCGGGGCCCAGGACGATCACGGCGTGACGTACCTGCTTCTTGGTCAGCCGCTTCGCCGCGGGGCCCACCGCGATCACGGCCGGGCGCTGCTCGCGCAGGAAGCCGGCGAGGTCGCCCAGCAGCCGGCTCAGGTCGGGATGGTCGGCGACCACGACGACGGGCCGGCCGGCCAGCGGCGTGTCCAGAGGAGGTACGCCGTTGCCGTGCAGCAGCACCTCCTCCTCGCGCTTGAGCAGCTCGCTGCTGTTGTGGGTGAAGAGCTCCAGGTGGGAGCTCAGGCCACGTTTGGCGTCCTCGAGGTCCTGGTCGAGGGACTCCTGGTCGAGCGCACGGCCCGAGGTCAGCAGCTGCTCACCGTCGAAGACCTCGCCGTCGAGGATCCGGGCCTTCCGCCCGTCGACCAGCTTCTCCAGGCCAGCTTCGCCGATCTTGTCGATCAGCTCGATCCCGGCATCGGCCAGGGTCTGCGGGCCCCGGTTCGGGTAGCGGCCCGAGACCATCGGCTGGGCGTTGACCACGGCGATCACGCCCTTGGCGACGATCGCCAGCGCGGTGCTCCGGTCCAGGTCGACGTGGTCGATGACCGCGATGTCGCCCTCTTTGAGCCGCGGGATCAGCGCCCTGGTCGGTCGCCCCGAGCGGAGCGTGCCGCGGATGCCCGGGAGCACGGAGGGAATCTGGCGAGTAGGCAGTCTCATGTCCCGCCAATCCTCCCCCGGCATCGCGGTGGGTCCCCGGATCTCCCATCCGGCGAGTCGGTCGTTGTGGCGGCCGAATGCGTACGTTTGGCGGGGCGAGTCGGTAGTTGCGGCGTGTGTCGTTCGCCACAACTACCGACTCGGCACGCCGAAACGACCGATTCGGGCCGCCAGAGCTACCTGCTCGGGTCGCCGGAACTGAGGTTTCGGCGGGTGGGTCAGGCCTTGGCCGAGCGGGCCACCTCGAGGAGCTCGCGGGCGTGCGCGATGGCCGTGTCGGAGGCCGTCAGGCCGGCCAGCATGCGGGAGAGCTCGCGCTCGCGGGACTCGTCGTCGAGGACGCTCAGGCCGGAACTGGTGACCACGCCGTCGCTGGTCTTCTCGACGGCGACGTGGTGGTCGGCGAAGGCGGCGACCTGGGGCAGATGGGTGACGACCAGCACCTGGGCGGTGCGGGCCAGGTGGGCGAGGCGACGGCCGATCTCGACCGCGGCGGTGCCGCCGACGCCGGCGTCGACCTCGTCGAAGACGAAGGTCGGGACCGGGCTGGTCGCCGCCAGGACCACCTCGATGGCCAGCATCACCCGGGAGAGCTCACCTCCGGAGGCACCCTTGTGGAGCGGGCGGGGCTCCGAGCCGGTGTTGGCCGCCAGCAGCAGCTCCACCTCGTCGAGGCCGTTGGAGCCGTAACGCAGCCAGCGTCCGGCCTTGCCGGATCCGACCTTCAGCGGTGCATGCGCCTCTTCCTCGGAAGCAGGCGCGTCGGTCTCCTTCTGGCGTACGTCGACCACGAGCCGGGCATGCGGCATGGCCAGTCCGGTGAGCTCGTCGCTGACCGCCTCGGCCAGGGCTCCGGCCGCGTCGGTGCGGGCGGCCGACAGCGCCAGGCCGGCCTCGGCCAGGGCAGCTCGCAGCCTGGTCCGGTCGGCGCGGAGCTCCTCGATCCGGTCGTCGTCGGAGTCGAGCTCGAGCAGGCGCTTGGCGCCGGTCTCGGCCCAGGCGAGCACCTCGTCGATGGTCTCGCCGTACTTCCTGGTCAGCGCGGTCAGCGCCGCGCGGCGCTCGGAGACCACGGAGAGCCGGGCCGGGTCGGTCTCGATCGCGGTCGCGTAGGAGGCCACGTCGGCGGCCAGGTCGGAGAGCAGGTAGGAGACCTCGGCGAGGCGGTCTGCCAGGGAGGCGGCGTCGGGGTCGTGGTCGCGCACACCGTCGAGGGCTTGGCGGGCGGCCGAGATGGCGCCCAGCGCGTCGGGGGCGTCGATCTCCGAGGAGAGCGCCTCGCGAGCCTGCTCGGCGGCGGTGCGCAGCGTGTCGGCGTAGCCGAGCTTCTCCTCCTCCTGGGCGAGGGTGACATCTTCGCCGGACTCCGGCGAGACCTCCTCGACCTCACCGAGGCCGAAGCGGAGCAGGTCGGCCTCCTGGGCCCGCTCGCGGGCGTGGGTGGTGACCTCGTCGAGCTCTCGCTCCACCTTCTGGAGCTCGGCGTGGATGTCGCCGTAGGCAGCGATGAGCTTGGCGACCGCCTCGCCGCCGAAGCGGTCCAGCGAGTCGCGTTGGGCGCGCGGCTGCAGCAGCCGGTGCTGGTCGGACTGGCCGTGGACGGCGACCAGCGGGGAGGTCACCGAGCCGAGGGTCGCGACCGGGACGGTCGCTCCCCCGACGTACGCCCTCGCCCGGCCTTCAGCGGCAACGGTGCGGGCCACGAGCACGCGGCCCTCCTCGACCTCTCCCCCGGCCTCCTCGGTCGCCTCGACGACGCCGGGCAGCAACCGGGCGTCGATGACGCCCTCGACCCGCGCGGCCTTCTTGCCCTTGCGGACCGAGCCGGCGTCACCGCGGCCGCCGAGCAGCAGCCCGAGTGCGGTCACGATCATGGTCTTGCCCGCGCCGGTCTCACCGGTCACCACGGTCAGTCCCGGTCCGAGCTCCAGGGTCGAGGACTCGATGATCCCGAGTCCGGAGATCCTGATCTCCTCAAGCATTCTCGCCTCCGTTCATCCTGAACGGACGCCGTTCCGCGGCGCCTCGCCATCCCTCCACAGACAGTCCGAACTTCCGCACCAGACGATCCGTGAACGGAGCCTGGTGCAGGCGAACGAGTCTCACAGGCTCCACCCCCCGGGTGACCTCGATCCGGGCGCCCGGGCCCAGGTCGTAGGAACGCCGGCCGTCGCACCAGAGCACGCCGACGCCGTCGGCACGCGAGATGACCTCGACGGCCAGCACCGAGGTCGGCGCCACCACCATCGGCCTGGCGAAGAGCGCGTGGGCGCTGATCGGGGTCAGCAGCAGCGCCTCGACGCCCGGCCATACGACCGGGCCGCCCGCGGAGAAGTTGTAGGCCGTCGAGCCGGTCGGGGTCGCGCAGACGACGCCGTCGCATCCCCACCTCGACAGCGGCCGGCCGTCGATCTCGACGACGACCTCGAGCATCCGCTCGCGCGCGGCCTTCTCGACGCTGGCCTCGTTGACCGCGAACGTCCGGAAGACCTTCTGACCGTCCTCGAAGACGCTGACCTCGAGCGCGAGCCGGTCCTCGGAGGTGTAGCGACGCTGCACGATCGCCTCGATCGTCGACTCGACGTCGTCGTACTCCGCCTCGGCCAGGAACCCGACGTGTCCCAGGTTCACCCCGAGCACCGGGGTGCGGTGGGGCTGGACGATCTCGGCGGCGCGCAGGATGGTGCCGTCACCGCCGATCACCAGCGCCAGCTCGCAGTCGCGGCTCGCCTCGTGCTCCTCGGCGGCGAGCTCGAGCTTCGGTTCGTACGCAGCCGGGTCGATGCCCAGGTCGGCGGCCTCGCTGGCCAGCACCCGGACCACGATGCCGTGCACCGCGAGCGACTTGGCACAGGCGAGGGCGACCTCGCGGGCCTCCTCACGCCCGGTGTGGATGAGCATGAGGACGCGCCGAACCTCTGCCGGGTCCACAGGCGCTGGGTCCACAGCAGGGGTCTCGGGCTCGCTCACGGATCAACCTTCTCAGACGGCACCGACACTTCCCCGGCTGCGGGGCTCTCCAGGCCGCGCTGCTCGCGTACGGCCTCCTCGATCTCGTCCTCGCTCACCGTGGCCTCGCCGCGGCGCAGCCACAGGAAGAACTCGACGTTGCCCGACGGGCCCGGGAGCGGGCTGGTGGTGACCGCGCGTGCGCCCCAGCCTCGCTTGGCGGCGGCCGCGGCGACGGCGTTGACGGCCTCGGCTCGCAGGGCCGGGTCGCGGACGACGCCACCCTTGCCGACCCGGTCCTTGCCGACCTCGAACTGGGGCTTGACCATCAGCGCCAGGTCGCCGTCGGGGCTGGTGACCCCGATCAGCGCGTCCAGGACGAGCGCGAGGGAGATGAAGGAGAGATCGCCCACGACGGCGTCGACGGGTTCGCCGATCAGGTCGAGGGAGAGGTCGCGGATGTTGGTGCGGTCGTGGACGACGACCCGCTCGTCCTGCTGCAGCCGCCAGGCGAGCTGGCCGTAGCCGACGTCGACGGCGACGACCTGCTTGGCCTCGTTGCGCAGCAGTACGTCGGTGAACCCGCCGGTCGACGCGCCGGCGTCGAGGCAGCGGCGGCCCTTGACCGAGAGTCCGAGCGGTTCGAACGCCGCCAGCGCTCCGGCGAGCTTGTGCCCGCCGCGAGAGACGAAGTCCGGACGGTCGGGGTCCTCGGTGACCACGATCGCGACGTCGGTGGTGACGCCCGTGGCCGGCTTGGTGGCTCGGTTTCCCGAGACCGTGACCCGCCCGGCGGCGATCAGCTCGCTGGCGTGCTCGCGGGACCGGGCCAGCTTGCGCCGGACCAGCTCGGCGTCGAGTCGGAGGCGGCGAGGAGGCATGCGCTCGCCTCTCAGGGCTGGTCGGTCGGCTGGGGCTCGCCGGAGGCCGCGGCGATCCGGGCCATCGCGTCGTGGGCCCCGGTGTCGGGATCCAGGGCGCGGCGCAGCTCGGTGTGAGCGGCCTCGAAGACGCCGACGTGCTCGTTCAGCGGAAGCTCGTCGAGCCGGTCGAGCGTCTCGAGCACCGCGTCGACGCGGGCGACACCGGTGTGCGGCGCCGTGCCGGCGCCACTCGGCGCTGCCGGGGCCTCGGCCGGAGTCTCGTCGAAGTACTGCTCGCTCATGGGGCTGAGACTACCGTCCCGTCGTCGGCATCCGGGCGAGGCGGCACGGCCTGTGCGCCGATCGTGGCCACCGCTCCGGTCGCGTCCAGGTGTGCCCACGCGCCGGCCGCGGCCACCCGCCACCAGTCGTCGTTGCTCCCTTCGCCGGTGACCCACAGCTCGCCGTCGCGTACCTCTGCCGTCCAGCCGCCGAGCCGCGCGACCGTGCCGTCGATCTCCGGCGCCGAGTGGGCCTCCAACAGCCCGCCCAGGTCGGCGGAGATGTAGGACGGCCGCTGATGCGGCTCGGCCGCGACCAGATCCTCGAGCCCGGTGACCCCGGTGAGCACCAGCAGCGTGTCGATGCCGGCGTTGCGACCGCCCTCGATGTCGGTGTCGAGCCGGTCGCCGACCATCAGCGGGTGATCGGCCCCGGTGCGCCGGATGGTCTCGTCCAGCAGCGGTCGCGACGGCTTGCCCGCCACGACCGGCTCGACGTCCGAGAAGCGGCGCAGGGTGTCGACCAGGACGCCGTGGCCGGGAGCGATCCCGTAGGCCGCCGGGAAGGTCATGTCGGTGTTGCTGGCGACCCAGAAGAGCCCGTCCTTGATCCGCACCGCCGCGCGCAGGATGTCCTTCCACAGGAGCTCGGGGTTGTAGCCGGTGACGATCGCCTCGGCGTCCTCGTCCACGGCCACCGGCACCAGGCCGGCGGCCTCGAGCGGCTCGCGCAGCCCGGCGGCACCCAGATTGACGACCTTCGCCCCCGGGGCGAGCCGCTCGGCCAGGACGCGCGCAGCGGCCTGCGCCGAGGTGACCACGTCCTCGGCGGTCGCCTCGATCCCGAGGTTGCGGATGTTCTCGGCGACCTTGGCCGGAGGCCGGGCGGCGTTGTTGGTGATGAACGCCAGCCTGAGCCCGGCCTCGCGTGCGGCGGCGAGCGACTCGGGGGCGCGCCGGACCGCTGAGCCGCCGATGTAGACCACACCGTCGAGGTCGAGCATCGCGACGTCATGGGCGGCGGCGAGCACCTGGGCTGAGCCCTTCAACTGATGGCCGGTCAGCACACGAAGTTCCTTCTCTGAGTCGGGGGTTCGGCGAATGGCACCAGTGTGACCCTACGATGTGCGGATGGACGATACGGGTGTGGTCAGGGCGCCGTACCTCGGGCGTCCGCTGCGCCTGGAGCCATTTCGAGCGCTCTCGTTGGCGCCTTCACGGATCGGTGACCCGACCTCCGCGCGGCTCTACTCCCGTCCCTATCGGGGGGTCGCTTCCCGGATCAGCTCGTGGCTGGCGCGTGGAGATCTGCGCCAGCACCACGACCTCGCGCTCTACCTCCACGAGTACACCGCAGCCGGGATCACCGTGCGTGGCGTCGTCGGGATCCTCGACGTCTCCCACCGCACCGACGACCCGGGTCAGGCCGCGGTCATCCCCCACGAGGGCGTACGCACCGCCCAGGCCGAGCAGCTCGCCTCCCGGATGCGGCAGATGCGGGTGCACCCAGCGCCGATCCTGCTCACCTACCACGCGCCCGACGGGGTCGCGGCCCTGCTCGACCGGGTGCAGAGTGGCACTCCCGAGGAGCAGTACGACGACCACGGCGGCCAGCACCACCGCGTCTGGGCGATCACCGACGAGGCGCTGATCGCTCAGCTGCGCACCGCCTGGGCGAGCCAGCAGGCACTGATCGCCGACGGGCACCACCGCTACGCGGCCTATGCCGAGCTCCAGGGCCTCGCCGAGCCCGGCGACGGCGCCGCGACCGACTTCGGTCTGGCGATGCTCATCGACCAGGACGACACGCCGTTGCAGCTCGGCGCGATCCATCGGGTCCTGGCCGGGGTGAACCTGCGCGACCTACGGGCCGCGGCCGAGTCCGTCGGCGCCGAGTGGACCGCCGGCGGCCGCGACGCCGCGCTGAGCAGGCTCGGCCCCGGTGTCATCGTGCTCAGCGACGGCCGTGGCTGGGCCACCCTCGACGTGGACACCGCCAAGAGTCCGATCACCGGCGATGTCGGCTATCTGCACGACCTCGTCCTCCCGAAGCTGCGCCGGCAGCCGTCGCGGGTGCTGCACGCCCACCAGGTCGACGCCGCACTGAAGCGGGCCCGCCCGGGGCGCGACGTCGCCGTGCTGCTGGCGGCACCGAGCTTCGACACCATCCTCTCCTCCGCCTCGATCGGGCGGCTGCTCCCCGAGAAGGCGACCTCCTTCCAGCCCAAGCCGCACCCTGGCGTGCTCATCCGTCTCTTGGACTCGGCGCGGCTGGAGAAGTCGCGCCACTAGCTGGCCTGCCTGGTCGCTGCGGCTGCTCTGCTCACCCGTCTGGCCGAGGACACCTCCACCTCGGTCATCGACTGCAGCCGGCCGCCGGTCTTGAAGAAGCGGCGACGCAGGGAGCCGTTGACCTCGATGACGTCTCCGACCTGCCAGGTCATCGCCGCGCGGCGGACCCGGGCTACCCAGGTGTGACACTCGAGCGCATCGATCTGCACCCGGCTCCCCCGGCGTTTGTCGCGTGGCCTGTTCACGACCACCCGGAACGCGGTCAGCTGATCTCCGCTCGGCAGCTCCTTCTCCTCCGCGGCCAGCGACAGCCGACCGATCAAGCGCACCTCGTTGACCGTCGCCAGCACGCCGGCCGGCCCCGTCCGCTCGCCATCGTCGGGTGATGGCTCCTTCTCTACCCTTGCGACCGTCATCTCGATCACCTCCGACCACCATCCTGATCAGAGGCACCGACAGTTCCGCCCGAGCCTGTGCGGCCTGTGGAGAACCGCGGTCCGAACCGGGCCTGTGGACGGACATCGGCCCGTCCGGCCGGCTCTCAGCGGGCCTTCGCCGGCCGGTAGGGCGAGACCGTCGGGTCACCGGAGACCCAGAACCGCCAGGGTCGGTCCGGGGCCAGGCGCAGCCCGACCCGCGGCCCGGCGGCCACCTCGATCCCCGCCCACGTCTCGGTCGGTGCCAGGTCCAGCTCGAAGTCGCTGGTCCCGTTCATGGTGAGGTCGATCCCGAGCGCCGAGCAGAGTCGCGCCGGTCCGCGGGCGAGATCGACGTCGCGTACCGGTCCACGTCGCTCCCGGGCGATCTCGATCCCCTCGATCACCTCGCCGGCGCGCAGCAGGACGGCCCCGGACTCGCCGTCGGGGTGACAGACGAGGTTGGCGCAATGGTGCATGCCGTAGGTGAAGTAGACGTAGAGGCGCCCCGGCGGACCGAACATCACCCGGTTGCGGTTCGTCTCGCCCCGGAAGGCGTGCGAGCCGGGGTCGTCGGCCGCGTACGCCTCCACCTCGGTGAGACGCACCTTCACCCCGTCGAAGGACAGCGTCGCCCCGAGGAGACGCGGAGCGGTCTCCTCGGGGCGCTGGTTCAACAGGCTCGTGAGCACTACGAGGGACGGAACCCGGCTGCCTTGTCCCGGAGCTCGGCGAGCTGCTCGGCGACCCGGTCAGGAGCCGTGCCACCCCGCCCCTCGCGCGAGGCCACCGATCCCTCGATGGTCAGGACCAGGCGTACGTCGGGAGTCAGCGCCGGCGAGATCGTGGCGAACTCCTCATCGGTGAGCGCGTCCAGCTCGACACCGCGCTTCTCCGCCGCCTGGACGCAGGCGCCGGCGAGCTCGTGCGCGATCCGGAAGGGGGTGCCCTGCCGGACCAGCCACTCCGCGATGTCGGTGGCCAGCGAGAACCCCTGAGGGGCGAGCTCGGCCATCCGGGCGGTGTTGTAGACCAGCGTGGCGACCTGGCCGGTGAACGCCGGGAGCAGCACCTCGAGGGTGTCCAGGGAGTCGAAGACCGGCTCCTTGTCCTCCTGCAGGTCGCGGTTGTAGGCCAGCGGCAGCGCCTTCAGCGTCGTCAGCAGCCCGGTCAGGTTGCCGACCAGACGCCCGGCCTTGCCGCGGGCGAGCTCGGAGATGTCGGGGTTCTTCTTCTGCGGCATGATGCTCGAGCCCGTCGACCAGGAGTCGTGCAGCGTGACGAAGTCGAACTCCTTGGTCGCCCACAGGATGATCTCCTCGGCGATCCGGCTGATGTCGACCCCGATCTGGGCGCACACGTAGGCGAACTCGGCCACGAAGTCACGCGAAGCGGTCCCGTCGATCGAGTTGGCGCTGGATCCGGTGAAGCCGAGCTCGGAGGCGACCAGCTCGGGGTCGAGCCCGAGCGACTGCCCCGCGAGCGCCCCGGACCCGTAGGGCGAGTCGCACACGACCCGCGCCCGCCAGTCGTCGAGCCGGTCGACATCGCGCAGCAGCGACCAGGCGTGGGCCATCAGGTGGTGGGAGAGCAGCACCGGCTGAGCGTGCTGGAGGTGCGTACGTCCCGGCATGATCGCGCCCATATTCTCGTCGGCCTGCGCGGCGAGCGCGTCGATGAGATCGAGCACGAGCCCACGCAGCACCCGCTCGTGGTCGAGAAGGTAGCTCCGGAACAGGGTCGCGATCTGGTCGTTGCGCGAGCGCCCGGCCCGCAGCTTGCCGCCGACGTCGGGACCGATCTCCTCGATGAGCAGCCGCTCCAGGGCACCGTGTACGTCCTCGTCGGAGGCAGCCGGCAGCAGCCGGCCGGCCGTGAAACGGTCGGCGAGGACATCCAGACCCCGGTGGATCTCGTTCTCCTCGTCACCGGTGAGCAGCCCGGCCGCCCCCAGCGCCTTGGCGTGGGCGTGGGACCCGGCGATGTCGTAGAGCGCCAGCCGCCAGTCGAACTGCGTCGAGCGCGAGAGCGCCTCGAGCTCCGGCGAAGGACCACCGGCGAACCGGCCGCCCCAGAGCTTGCCCTCGTTGGTGGTGTTGGCAGGTGTGTTCGACATCAGTCGTTGCCCGCCTCCAGCGCGGCATCGTCCAGGACGCTCTCGTCCAGGACCTGCTCCTCGACCGGCAGCACGGCGGCATGCTTGCCGTTGGTCGCCGCGATGCGGTCGAAGCCGCCGGCGGGCAGCTCGCCGAAGAGGGTGCCGTGCTCGACGAGCACCGTTCCCTGGTCCAGCGGGTGCCCGGCGTAGATCTCGAGCTTGGAGCGGGAGTCGGCGATGTCGAGGTTGCGCATGGTCAGCTGGCCGATGCGGTCGACGGGGCCGAAGGCGGCGTTCTCGACGCGCTCCATGGACAGCTTCTCCGGGTGGTAGGAGAAGTGCGAGCCCTCGGTGTTGAGGACCGTGTAGTCCTCGCCGCGGCGCAGCCGCAGGGTGACCGTGCCGGAGACGAGCGAGGCGATCCAGCGCTGGATCGACTCGCGCAGCATCAGCGCCTGCGGGTCGAGCCAGCGGCCCTCGTAGAGCAGCCGGCCGAGCTTGCGGCCCTCGTTGTAGTAGTTGGACATGGTGTCCTCGTTGTGCACCGCGTTGAGCAGCCGCTCGTAGGCCGCCCACAGCAGCGCCATGCCCGGCGCCTCGTAGATGCCGCGGGACTTGGCCTCGATGATCCGGTTCTCGATCTGGTCCGACATACCGAGACCGTGGCGGCCACCGATCGCGTTGGCCTCGTAGACGAGCTCCACGGCGGACGCGAAGGACTTGCCGTTGATCGCCACCGGGCGGCCCTCGACGAAGGTGACCGAGACGTCCTCGGTCTCGATGGCGACCGAGGGGTCCCAGAACTTCACGCCCATGATCGGCTCGACCGTCTCCAGCGAGACGTCGAGGTGCTCCAGCGTCTTGGCCTCGTGGGTGGCGCCCCAGATGTTGGCGTCGGTGGAGTAGGCCTTCTCGGTGGAGTCGCGGTAGGGCAGGTTGTGCGCGACCAGCCACTCCGACATCTCGTGGCGGCCACCGAGCTCGTGGACGAAGTCGGCGTCGAGCCACGGCTTGTAGATGCGCAGCTCGGGGTTGGCCATCAGGCCGTAGCGGTAGAACCGCTCGATGTCGTTGCCCTTGAAGGTCGACCCGTCACCCCAGATGTTGACGTTGTCGGCCTGCATGGCCCGCACCAGCATGGTGCCGGTGACGGCACGGCCCAGAGGCGTGGTGTTGAAGTAGGCACGGCCACCGGAGCGGATGTGGAAGGCACCGCAGGCGAGTGCGGCCAGGCCCTCCTCGACGAGCTGCGGCTTGATGTCGATGGCGCGGGCGATCTCGGCGCCGTAGGCCATCGCGCGGTCCGGGACGCCGGAGATGTCAGGCTCGTCGTACTGCCCGATGTCGGCGGTGTAGGTGCACGGCACCGCGCCCTTGTCGCGCATCCAGGCGACCGCCACGGAGGTGTCGAGGCCTCCGGAGAAGGCGATGCCGACGCGCTCACCCTTGGGAAGGGAGGTCAGGACCTTGCTCACGAGATGTTGCTCCTTGCTCTGAAACTCATTGGCTCTGAAACTCTTAGATGTCTGTGGTCTTGCCGGCGAGGCTGAGGAAGCGGTTGACGAGTGCAGCGCCGCCCTTGGGCTCGCGGCCGATGACGAGCACCGTGTCGTCGCCGGCGATGGTGCCGAGGATGTCGGGATACTCGGCCCGGTCGATCGCGGAGGCGAAGTACTGGGCACCCCCTGCAGGAGTACGCAGCACCACGAGGTTCCCACTTCCGTCGGCGCTCACCAACAGCTCTCGGGCGAGTCGCCCGAGCTTGCTCCGGCCGCTGGCCGACTCTCCCGGGGCCACCGCGGTGCGGTCGCCGCCCTCACCGGGAACCGCGTAGACGAGCGCACCGGAAGGTGCCCGCACCTTCACCGCGTCGAGCTCGTCCAGGTCACGCGAGAGCGTCGCCTGGGTGACGTTCACCCCGTGGGCGAACAGCGCCTCGGAGAGCTCGGTCTGGGACCGGATCTCCTTGCCCCAGATGATGTCCACGATCAGGGACTGGCGCGCACCCTTGGTAGCGGGCCGCTGGGTCTCATTCGTGGTCATCGTCGCTCCCACAGGTAGGCCAGGATCGCCTTCTGGGCGTGGCGCCGGTTCTCCGCCTCGTCCCACACCAGGCTGCGCGGACCGTCGAGCACCTCGGCCTCGATCTCCTTGCCGCGGTAGGCCGGCAGGCAGTGCAGCACGACGGCATCGGCTTCGGCGTGGCCGAGCAGCTCGGTGGTGAGCGCGTAGGGCGAGAACACCGCGACCCGGGCGGCCGCCTCGCTCTCCTTGCCCATCGAGACCCAGGTGTCGGTGATGAGTACGTCGGCCCCGGCTGCCGACGCGACCGGGTCCGCGGTCACCGTGACCGAGCCGCCGGTCTCCTCGGCGATCTCCTTGGCCCTGACCAGCACCTCCGCGTCGGGCGCATAGCCCTCCGGGGCGCCGAACCGGACGTGCATCCCGGCGATCGCTCCGGCCAGCGCCCAGGAGTTGCCCATGTTGCAGGCCGCGTCGCCGAGGAAGGCCGCGGTCAGACCCGCCAGCGACCCCTTGTGCTCCTGCAGCGTCTGCAGATCGGCGAGCAGCTGGCAGGGGTGGAACTCGTCGGTGAGAGCGTTGACGACCGGAACCCCGGAGTGGGCGGCCATCTCCTCGACGTCGCTCTGCGCGAACGTACGCCACACGATCTCGCCCGCCTGCCGGCCGAGCACCCGGGCGACGTCGGCGACCGACTCCCGCTCGCCGATCCCGGCCAGGCGGCCGTCGACAAGCATCGAGTGGCCGCCGAGCTCGGCGATCCCGGAGGAGAACGACGCCTGCGTGCGCAGGGTCGGCTTGTCGTAGATCGTGGCCACGGTCACCGGACCGGCCAGCGGCTTGGCGGCGTAGGGGTCCTGCTTCATCGCCGCCGCGAGTGCCAGCACCTCGGCCTGCTCGGCCGGGGTGAGGTCGTCGTCGCGAAGGAAGTGTCTGGTCACTTCGCCCCCTCCGCCTTGTCCAGGATGGAGGCCCAGGCGGCCAGGAGCGCCTCGGCGTCGTCCTCGGTGAGCACCAGCGGCGGGACGATCCGGATCCGCTCGGGCGTGGCGTTGTTGAGGATGAACCCGGCCTCCAGCGCGGCCGCGGCGACGGCGCCCGAGTCGAGACCGGCGAGCACCACACCGATGAAGAGACCCTCCCCGTCGACCCGCGCGACCCGGGGGTCGGCGGCGAGGCCGTCGCGCAGCTTCTGGCCGAGCACGGTGACGTGCTCGAGGAGCCCGTCGGACTCGATGGTCTCGATCACCGCGAGGCCGGCGGCGCAGGCGACCGGGTTGCCACCGAAGGTGGTGCCGTGGTTGCCGGGCTCGAAGAGCGTCGCGGCCCGGCCCAGACCGATGCAGGCACCGATCGGGAAGCCGCCACCGAGGCCCTTGGCGAGGGTGACGATGTCGGCGGTGACGCCGGCGGTCTCGTGGGCGAACCAGCGGCCGGTGCGGCCCAGCCCGGACTGGACCTCGTCGAGCCAGAGCAGTGCGCCGTGTTCGTCGGCCACGGCCCGTGCGGAGGCCAGGTAGTCGGCGGGCGGGACGATGACGCCGGCCTCACCCTGGATGGGCTCGAGGATGATCGCCGCGGTCTCGTCGGTGACCGCCGCGGCGAGCGCCTCGGCGTCGCCGTAGGGGACGAAGGTGACCTCGCCCGGCAGCGGCTCGAACGGCGCCCGGTAGGCCTCTTTGGCGGTCAGCGCCAGGGCACCCATCGAGCGGCCGTGGAAGGCACCCTGGGCAGCCACGATGTGCGTCCGACCGGTGCGCCGGGTCAGCTTGAAGCCGGCCTCGTTGGCCTCGGTGCCGGAGTTGGTGAAGAACACCTTCCCGGTCTCGCCGCCGGGGACCCGGGCGAGCAGTGCCTCGGCCAGCTCGACCTGGGGCTGGGAGGTGAAGAAGTTGGAGACGTGGCCGAGCGAGGACATCTGGGAGGTCACCGCGGAGACCAGTGCCGGGTGGGCGTGGCCGAGCGCGTTGACGGCGATGCCGGCCAGCAGGTCGACGTACTCCTTGCCGTTCTCGTCCCACACGTGGGCGCCCTCGCCTCGGGTGAGGACCAGCTTGGGAGCGCCGAAGGTGTTCATCAGGGAGGCGGCGTAACGCTCTCCATACGTGCTCATCGGTCCAGCTCCCTTGCCTTGCGGGTCTTGGTGGTGACGCCGGGGAGCACCTGGGTGCCGACTCCCTCGGCGGTGAACAGCTCCAGCAGCACGGCGTGCTCGGCGCGGCCGTCGACGACGGTGGCGCGCTTGACGCCGCCCTTGACAGCCTCGAGACAGGCGCTCATCTTCGGGATCATCCCGCTGGCCAGGTCGGGGAGGATCCCCTCGAGAGCCTCGGGGCTGATCTCGCCGATGACCTCCTCGGGGTCGGGCCAGTCGAGGTAGAGGCCCTCGACGTCGGTGAGGACCAGCAGCTTCTCGGCGGCCAGCGCGATCGCCAGGGCCGAGGCGGCCCGGTCGGCGTTGACGTTGTAGATCGTCCCGTCGATGTCGGGAGCCACGCTCGAGACCACCGGGATCCGGCCGGCCTCGATCAGGTCGAGGACCGAGGCAGGCCGTACGTCGACGACCTCGCCGACCTGGCCGAGATCGACCTCCTCGCCGTCGACGACGGTGCTGGCCGGCTCGGCGGTGAAGAGTCCGGCGTCCTCGCCGGAGAGCCCGACGGCCAGCGGGCCGTGCTCGTTGATCAGCCCGACGAGCTCACGCTGGACCTGGCCGACCAGGACCATCCGCACGACGTCCATGGCCTCGGGGGTGGTCACCCTCAGCCCGCCGCGGAACTCCGACTCGATGCCGAGCCGGTCGAGCATGCTCGAGATCTGCGGGCCGCCGCCGTGCACGACGACCGGCTTGAAGCCGGCGAAGCGCATGAACGCGATGTCCTCGGCGAAGGCACGCTTGAGCTTGTCGTCGGTCATGGCGTTGCCGCCGTACTTCACCACGACGATCTTGCCGTGATACTCCTTCAGCCACGGCAGGGCGCCGGCGAGCGTACGCGCCTTGGCGGGGTCCGGGCGGCCGGGCTCGTGCGCCACCGTCTCGAGGTCGATCACGGCGCGACTCCCACGGTGGTGAGACCGGTGGTCTCCTCGAGGCCGAGGGCGAGGTTCATACACTGGATCGCTCCGCCGGCGGTGCCCTTGGTGAGGTTGTCCTCGGCACCGACGACGACGAGCCGCCCGGCCGCGTCGTCGAGGGTCACCTGCAGGTGGACCGCGTTGGAGCCGAGCACTGCCTGGGTCTGCGGCCACTGGCCCTCGGGCAGCAGGTGGACGAAGGGCTCCTCCGCGTACGCCTTCTCGTAGACGGCCCGCGCATCGGCCGCGGTCACGCCGTCGGCGATCTTGGCCGAGCAGGTGGCCAGGATGCCGCGCGGCATAGGCACCAGCACCGGGGTGAACGAGACCGACACCTCGCCCTCGACCAGCGCGGAGAGGTTCTGGACGATCTCGGGGGTGTGCCGGTGGACGCCGCCGACGCCGTAGGCGCTGACGTTGCCCATGACCTCGGCACCGATCAGGTGCGGCTTGGACGACTTGCCCGCGCCGCTGGTGCCGGTGGCGGCGACCACGACGACCTCGGGCTCGACGATGCCGGCCTCGACGGCTGGGGCGAGGGCGAGGGTGGAGACGGTCGGGAAGCAGCCCGGCACCGCGATCCGGTTGGCCGAGGCGAGCGCGGCCCGGTGTCCGGGAAGCTCGGGCAGACCGTAGGGCCAGGTGCCGGCGTGGTCGGTGCCGTAGAACTTCGTCCACGTCTCGGCGTCGGCGAGCCGGTAGTCGGCGCCGCAGTCGATCACGACCACGTCGTCGGGAAGGCCGGCCGCGATCGGCCCGGACTCACCGTGCGGCAGCGCCAGGAAGACGACGTCGTGACCGGCCAGGGTCTCGGCGGTGGTGGGCTCCAGGACACGGTCGGCGAGCGGGATCAGGTGGGGCTGGAGGCTCCCCAGGGTCTTGCCCGCGCTGGAGGCGGCGGTCAGGGCGCCGATCTCCACCTCGGGGTGGGCCAGCAGCAGCCTGAGCAGCTCACCTCCGGCATATCCACTGGCACCGGCGACGGCGACGCGCTTCTTCGTCATGTGCATGAACATACGTCACCCTGCATGTTCCATGCAAAGCCTGTTCGACGGCTGAGACGCCGGACCGGAGAGGCCCCAGGAAACCCGGAGGAATATGTCGGCGGCGACGCATAGTGTTCGCCCCATGACGACCCGCCTCACCCCCGCCGCCTACCTCGACCACATCCGGTCGGAGTCGGCGCGCTTCCGTGCCGTGCTCGCAGACACGGACCCGACCGCCCCGGTCCCGACCGCACCGGAGTGGACCGCCGCCGACCTGCTGTGGCACGTCGCCGCCGAGGTCCAGCACTTCTGGACGTACGTCTTGGAGACCCGGCCGACAGCGCCGACAGAGGAGACCTACGACGAGCCGGAGCGCCCGAAGGACGCGTCCTACCAGGACCTGCTCGCCCACTTCGACGAGCTCAACGCCAGGTTCATCAAGACCCTGGAGCAGACCGGGCCCGAGGAGCCCACCTGGTCCTGGTCGCAGGACCAGAGCGCCGCCTTCACCTACCGCAGGCAGGCCCACGAGATCCTCATCCACCGCCTCGACGCCGAGCTCACCGCCGACGCCCTGACACCGCTCGACCCGGCCCTGGCCGCCGACGGGATCGACGAGATCCTCGACGTGTTCTACGGCGGCAAGCCCGCGTGGGCGACCTTCGCCGGAGACGGTCGGTACGTACGCGTCGACGCGGTCGACACCGACACCCGGACCTGGGTCGAGCTCGGCCTCGTCTCCGGCACCCGCCCCGACGGCGACCGCCTCGAGGACGAGCCCGACCTCAGCGTCCTCTCCGCCGAGAACATCCCGGCCGACACCGAGCCCGACGTGGTCATCGAGGGCACCGCGGCCGACCTGGACGCCTGGCTCTGGCGCCGGCGTGACGACGAGGGCATCCGCGTCGCCGGCGACAGGGACATCTACGACAGCTTCCGCGCGTTGACGAACCAGGCGATCAAGGACGACGACTAGCCTCACGCCCATGATCAAGCACCTGGCCGTCTTTCTCGGCTCTCGCGACGGCAACGACCCAGCGCTCGGGCAGAGGGCCTACGAGGTCGGAAAGGGGCTCGCCAAACGCGAGATCGAGCTGGTCTACGGGGCGGGTGGCGGCGGCCTGATGGGCCGGATCTCCCAGGGCGCGATCGACGGCAACGGCAAGGTCTTCGGCGTGATCCCACGGTTCATGGTCGACCGCGAGTGGGGCCGCATCGAAGGCGCGCCGGGGATGCAGACGGTCGTGGTCGACACCATGCACGAGCGCAAGGCGATCATGGCCGAGCGTGCCGACGCCTTCCTCGCGCTCCCCGGCGGGATCGGCACCCTCGAGGAGCTCTTCGAGGTCTGGACCTGGCAGACGCTCTCGCTGCACGGCAAGCCGGTCGGCGTGCTCAACATCAACGGCTTCTGGGACCCGCTCGTGGACATGATGGAGCGCATCGCCTCGGCGGGGTTCCTGCACGGCTCCCCCGCCGAGTCGCTGGTGGTGGGCGAGGACCTCGACGACGTCCTCGCCCGCCTCGACGCGGCCCGCTGAAACCGGGCCGGCAGTCGTGAAACCGCGGTGAAGGCGCCCTGAAACCGGTGCCCCACACCCTGGGAGCATGACAACCACCACCGAACTGGCCGTATCGGCCTCAGGTCTGGTCAAGACCTTCGGAGACTTCACCGCGGTCGACGGGATCGACCTCGAGATCCGCCGCGGCGAGGTCTTCGGCGTGCTCGGCCCCAACGGCGCCGGCAAGACCACGACCCTCAAGATGCTCGCGACCCTGCTCCCGATCGACGCCGGCAAGGCGGAGATCTTCGGGGTCGACGTCAAGGCGCACCCCCACCAGGTGCGTCAGCTCGTCGGCGTGACGGGTCAGTACGCCTCCGTCGACGAGAACCTCACCGCCACCGAGAACCTGGTCCTCTTCGGCCGCCTGCTGGGCATGTCCGGCAAGGCCGCCCGGGCCGCGTCCGAGGAGCTGCTGGAGTCCTTCGGGCTCCAGGAGGCCGCCAAGCGGCAGATCTCGAAGTTCTCCGGCGGCATGCGCCGCCGCCTCGACCTCGCCGCCTCGCTCCTGTCCCGCCCGCCCCTGATCTTCCTCGACGAGCCGACCACCGGCCTGGACCCACGCACCCGCGGCCAGATGTGGGACACCATCCGTACGCTGGTGGCCGGCGGCTCGACCGTCCTGCTGACCACGCAGTACCTGGACGAGGCCGACCAGCTCGCCGACCGGATCGCGGTCATCGACCGCGGCGTCAAGGTCGCCGAAGGCACCTCGGAGCAGCTGAAGACCTCGGTCGGCAACTCCACGCTGCACCTGCGCCTGAGCGACAAGACCCAGGTCGCCACCGCCGCTGCCGTGGTGGAGAAGGTCACCGGCGACCGTCCGGTGCTCACTCCCGAGGCCGGCGGCGTCAACGTACCGCTGGCCGATGCCGACCGGGCCGCCGACGTGCTCATCGGCCTTCGCCACGCGGGCATCTCGATCACCACCGCGAACGTGCAGCAGCCGACGCTGGACGAGGTGTTCCTGGCCCTGACCGGGCACGGCGCCGACAGCCCCGAGAGCGCCGTCGCCCCTGACAACTCCGACAACTCCGACATCCACACCGAGGAGGTGGCCTGAGATGGCTGCACTGATCTCCACGTACGCCGTGACCGACCGCCCGCTCAAGGCCCGCCCGGGCGTGGGCGAGACGATCAGCCAGACGCTGACCATGGCTCGCCGGGCGTACATCAAGATGATGCGCAACCCCGAGCAGTTCTTCGACGTCACGATCCAGCCGCTGCTGTTCACCGCGATGTTCGCCTACATCTTCGGTGGCGCGATCTCCGGTGACGTGAAGTCCTACCTGCCGACCATCATCACCGGCATCCTGGCCCAGACCGCGCTGACCGCCTCGATGGCACGCGGCACCCAGCTGCGCGAGGACATGGACAAGGGTGTCTTCGACCGGTTCAAGGCGCTCCCGATCGCCCGGATCGCGCCGCTGGCCGGGCCGGCGGTCGCCGACCTGCTCCGTTACGGGATCGCGGCGACGCTGACCATCGTGGTCGGTCTGCTGATGGGCTACCGGCCCGGTGGCGGTGTCGGTGGCGTGCTCGCCGGTTGGGCGCTGACCATCTTCGCCGGCTGGTCGCTGAGCTGGATCTTCACCTGGCTCGGCACCGTGCTGAAGACCGCGGGCGGGGTGCAGGGCCTGGGCATGATGATCATGTTCCCGCTGACCTTCCTCTCCCCCGCCTTCGTGCCGAAGGAGACCATGCCGGACTGGCTGCAGCACTTCGTCGACGTCAACCCGGTCACGCTGGTCATCAACGCCACCCGCGACCTGATGAACGCCGGGGACGTCACCATGAGCGTCGTGTGGGCGCTCGTCGGCTGTGCCGCGGTCGTCGCGATCTTCGCGCCGCTCTCGGTGTGGAGCTACAGCAAGAAGCTCTGAGTCAGCCCAGCCGCGCGATGACGCCGCGGGCCTCGTCCAGCAGGGCGAGCCCGCGGCGTTCGCCGTACTCCGCCGAGACCCGTTCGAGTACGCCCGGCGCGACCCGGCTCGCGTCGGCGACCGCGAGCGCCCAGCGCATGTCCAGGAACGATCGGGAGTAGCCGAACCGGTCGGCCAGGACAACCAGCCGCACCGACTCCTCGCGCGGCAGCGCGTCCCGCTGCAACCCCCACAGCCCGAGCGCGAACAGCACCATCCCGGTGACCGGATAGTCCTGGGCTCGGCGCCCCTCGGAGACCAGGCGGGGCGCCTTGACCATCAGGGCCTCGAAGAGGTCGGAGCCCTCCGTGTCCTCCCCATGCCGGGCGCAGGCGACCACGGTGACCGCCTCGGCCGCCACCCGCCACGGCAGCAGGTCGCCGTCGTCGGTGAACCCCGGGAACGGCACCTCGCCCATCGTCGCCACCACCTCGCGGAACAGCGCCAGCGCCTCGCCGACCCGCCCCTGGGCGAGGAGGAGCTGAGCCCGGGCACCGTGGACGGCACCCCGGGAGCCGAAGCCGCCTCGCGGCTGCTCGTCGGTGAGCTGGGCGAGGATCTCGGCGGCCTCCTCGAGACGCCCCTGCTCCACGGCGTACGTCACCAAGATGGCGTGGGTCTGGACGAGGTCGTCGTCGGCACCGAGACGGCGCAGGACCGGGACGGCCGCACGGGCGTGCTCGGCGGCCTCGCCGAGACGGCCGAGCTGGGCATAGAGGCCGCTGAGCTGGGCGTGCAGCATCGCCTGTGGCCACAGTCCGCCGGCGGTGCCGGTGAGGCGCAGCGCCTCCCTGACCGCGGCCACAGCACCCTCGGGGTCGCCGAGGTTCTCCCGTTCGTGGCTGAGGAAGGTGTAGGCACGAGCGCGTACGTCCTGGTCCGGGTCGTTGATCAGGACGGCCAGCTCGTCCTCCAGCGGCCGCCCGGCTCCGGTGACGCTGTCCGCCATCGCCTGCATGACCTTCAGCATGACCCTGAGCTGTGGGTCGGCTGCCTCGGCGCCGACGCGGTCCAGGATCGCCGTCAGGCGTCCGAGGCCGGAGCCTCCCGTCACGGCGGCACCGAAGAGCAGCAACGCCAGGACGAGCCGGGTCTTCTCCAGCAGCTCGGGAGGCGGCTCCCACTCGGCGAGCAGATCGGCGACAGGGCTCGCCAGCATGATCACCCGCTGGTGCTCGCCGGCGATGGTCCAGAAGACACCCATCGCGCAGAAGAGCCGGATCACCGACTCGGGCTCGTCGTCGGCCAGGACCTGGCGCAGGATGTCGGCGAGGTTGCTCTCCTCGGCGCGCAGCTCGTCCATGGCGTCGAACTGCTGCGGGGAGTAGATCCGGCCGGCGCTGGCATCCGCGTAGTCCCGCGCCCACGCCCGCTGCGCCGCCCGGGCCGCGGCGTCCTCGCCTGCGTCGATCAGCTGCATCCGGCCGAACTCGCGGACGGTCTCGAGCATTCGGTAGCGGAAGCCCTGCGGTGCCTCGAGGACCGTGAGCAGCGACTGGTCGACGAGCTCCTCGATCGCCGCGAAGGTGTCCGCGCCGAGCATCGCCTCGGCCGCCGCGAGGGTGAACCCGTCGTGGAAGACCGAGAGCCAGCGCATCGCCCGCCGCTCGCGCTCGGAGAGGAGGTTCCAGGACCAGTCGATGACCGCGACCAGGGTCTGATGACGGTCGGGAGCGCTGCGGTCCCCGCCGCGCAGCAGCTCGAACCGGTTCTCCAACCGCCGTGCGATGTCGTCGACCGACATCGCGCGCACCTTCACCGCGGCCAGCTCGATCGCCAGCGGCAGGCCGTCGAGCCGCGTGACGATCTCGTCGACGCGACTCTCCTCGAGGTGGACCCCCGGCCGCGCGGCGACGGCTCGGCGCCGGAACAGCTCGCTGCCGTCGTACGTCCCCAGCCGGCCGAGCGGGTAGACCCGCTCCGCGCCGATGGCGAGCGGGCTCCGGGACGTGGCCAGGACGGTCAGGTCGCGCACCGTCGCGACCAGGAACGCGGCCAGGTCGGCGACCGCGGCCACGATGTGCTCGCAGTTGTCGAGCACGAGCAGGGTGGGTGCGCCGTCGAGCTGCTGCGCGATCCGCGACCGCACGTCGGCACGCTGCTGCGGGGTGAGCCGATCACGGTGGGCGACCGAGTCGCGCACGCCGAGAGCCGAGCCGACCTCGCTGACCAGGTCCTCGGGAGCGGTCACGCCGACCAGCTCGACGAAGTGGACCACCGGCTGCTCGGCGTCGTGGGCGATCACCTGGGCCAGGCTGGTCTTCCCGAGCCCTCCGGGCCCGAGGATGGTGACGACCCGCGAGCTCTTCAGCAGGGCGGAGACCTCGGCGGCGTCCTGCTCGCGCCCGATCAGCACGTCGGCGTCGTGGCGCAGCCCCGAGCGCACCGGGCGGTCGCGTGCGAGCAGCTCGGCGTGGACGGCCCGCAGCCGCGGGCTCGGGTCGACACCGAGCCCGTCGGCCAGCCCGGACCGGTAGGCCTCGAAGCGCTCCAGCGCCGCCGGCACCCCGTGCACGGCAGCGACGGCCCGCAGCACCGCCTCGGTGACCTCCTCGTCGGACTCGATCCGGTCGAGCCGTTCGAGGAGCGGCAGCGCTTCGGCGTAGCGCTTCTCCGCGGCCAGCCGGAGCGCCTCCGGACGCAGCGACCAGGCGTCGACCTGGCCGGCGTCGAGGCCGAGGCGGTAGCCCCGCGGCGTACGCTCGATCGCCGTAGCGGCGGTCGCCGTCCGGGCCCGCGACACGACGACCTGCAGCGCCTTGGCCGGGTTGGCCGGGACGTCGTCGCGACCCCAGATCTCCTCGACCAGAGCGGTCTCGGAGGCACCGCGGGGACCGGCCTCGACCAGGGCGCGCAGCAGCGCCCGGGTCCGCTCGCCGGCCACCGGCGCCCCCGCCCAGGTGACCTCGTCCAGCACACTCAGCGTCGTCACAGCCACCATTCTGTCATAGCGATATATCGCGTACGTACGCGATGGTGCGCCGCCCGCGGGTAACACGTTGTTCGTAGGACTACTCGCCCCATCTAATAGGGCGAGCAGTCCTACGAACAACGTGTTACCCCAGGTTCTAGCCGACCGCGTCCAGCGCGATCAGGTTCTTCACCGCGTCGAGGCGGCGCGTCGACTCCTCCGGGTCGACCGTCTGCCGGTCGATGAGCGCGAGCTCCTGGTTGGCCTCGACGAACGGCCGCATCCGCTTCTCGTAGCGGACGAAGGCCTCGGCATGGTCGGCGGACCGACCCAGCTCGAGAGCGAGCACGTAGGCACCGACCAGAGCCAGGCTGGTGCCCTGTCCCGAGAGCGGCGCGGCACAGTGGGCGGCGTCGCCGAGGAGCACGGTGCGACCGCGGGACCAGGACTCCATCTTGATCTGGGCCATCGAGTCGAAGTAGAAGTCCTCGGCTGTCCACATTCGCTCGATGAGGTTCGGGACCTCCCAGCCGAGGCCGCTCAGGTGCTCGGCGACGAGCCGTTTCTGGGCCTCGACGTCGCGGTAGTCGTAGTCGATCGGATCGGCGGCGAAGCCGAGGAAGATCCGCAGCTCCCGGTTCTCGCGCACGGTCATCACGGCGCCACCGTCGCGGCCGTCGTTGATCCAGGTCTGCCAGCGGTCCATCCCGAGGAAGTTCTCCTGGCTGAACACCGACAGGTAGGTGCCGAGGTGATGGATGTGGTCGGCCTCGGGACCGAAGACGAGGCGGCGGGTGTTGGAGTGGAGGCCGTCGGCACCGACGACGAGGTCGAAGCGTCGCGGGGCGGAGTGCTCGAACTCGACCAGGACACCGTCGGCCTCCTCGCGGAGACCCGAGATCGAGTCGCCGAAGAGGTGCTCCACGCCGTCGAGGCGCGCGTGGACGAGGTCGACGAGGTCCTCGCGGAGGATCTCGATGTCCTCGGAGTCGACCTGGCCCGAGGAGAGCGCGAACTCCTCCGAGCGCATCACCTCGTTGCCGTCGCCGTCGAGCATGTTCATGCCGGTCGACTCGTTCTTCAACGCTCGGGCCGGGGCCTCGAGTCCCATCCGACGCAGGACTGTGAGGGCGGCGCCGCGTACGTCGACGGCCTGACCACCGCGACGCAGCGCCGGCGCACGCTCGACGACGACGGGGGTCATGCCCTGCTCACGGAGCCAGAAGGCGAGGGCGGTGCCGGCGACACTGGAGCCGGAGATGAGGACAGTGGTCATGATCGTTCCTTTCGATACACCGTATATCGGGTCGAGAAAGACCGTAGCTAATATGCCTCTGACCTGGCAATACACAATTCGATCTGGACTAGCACAGCGTCCATCTGGCTAGAATCTGTCCTAGCACAGTGACCGACAAGGAGGGCCGCAGTGGCCAGCTCGACCGAACCGACGTACGTCCGCATCGCCGCCGAGCTGACCCGGCGCATCAACGACGCCGAGATCGCGCCCGGCGGCAAGGTGCCCTCGACGCGCCAGGTCGCCCAGGAGTTCGGCGTCGCGCTCGCGACCGCGACGAAGGCGCTCGACGTGCTGCGCACCGAGGGCCTGGTGATCACCCGTCCCCGCTCGGGCACCGTGGTCGCGCCCCGCGACGACGCCTCCCGGACCTCGGGAGCCAGGGCGCTCACCCGTCACCGGGTCCTGGCCGAGGCGGTTGCGATCGCCGACACCGAGGGCCTCGAAGCGGTCTCGATGCGCGCGGTCGCCGGACGCTGCGGCGTCGCGCCGATGTCGCTCTACCGCTTCGTCGAGGGCAAGGACGAGCTGGTCGCGGCGATGGCCGACGCGGTCTACGCCGCCTCGCCGTTCACGCTCGACCCGGAAGCGCCCTGGCGCGAGCGTGCCGAGTCGCTCGGCCGCGAGCTGTGGCGCCTCCACCGCGACCACCCGTGGCTCGGCCGCACCCAGCCGCTGACCCGCCCGATGATGCTCCCCAACCTGCTCCGCTTCGGCGACCGGCTGCTCGGCGCCCTCGAAGGCCTGGGTCTGCCCCCGAAGACGCAGTTCGACATGCACGTGCTGCTCTACAACCACGTCGCCGCGCTGGCCGCGAACATCGAGCGCGAGGACGAGGCCCTGTCCCTGACCGGGGTCTCGGCCGAGGAGTGGACCGACCGCCAATACGTGCCCCACTTCGGCAACGACTCGTTCCGGACCACCTTCCCGCACATGGCTCGCCTCTTCGGGCCGGGAGCCCTGCTCGCCGACGGCTACGACATGGACATCGACGAGCTCTTCGAGCTCGGATACGGCCTCCTCCTCGACGGCATCGAGGCGTACGCACAGCGGCAGGCAAGAATGGGTCCGTGACCGTCGAACTTCGCTCTGACAACGCCGCCGCCGTCTCCCCCGCGATCCTGGAGGCGATGGCCGCGGTCAACTCCGGCTCCGCGCTCGCCTACGGAGGTGACGAGGTCACCGCCGCGCTCGAGGCCCGCGTACGCGAGGTGTTCGAGCACCCGACGGCCCGGGTCTTCCCGGTGCTCAGCGGCACCGCCGCCAACGCGCTCTCGCTCTCCGCGCTGACTCCGCCGTGGGGTGCGGTGGTGTGCCACGAGACCGCGCACATCCTGAGCAGCGAGGGTGGCGCGACCTCCTACCTGAGCGGCGGCGCGGTGATGACGGGCCTCGCGGGCGAGGGCTACAAGATGGCGCCGGAGGCTCTGCAGGCCCACCTGGACGGCGTACGTTGGGGCGACCCGCACCACTCCCAGCCGACCGTCCTCTCCCTGACCTCACCCTCGGACTACGGCACGGTCTACTCCGTCGCGGAGATCTCCGAGCTCACCGGGATCGCCAAGACCCGCGACCTGCGGGTGCACCTGGACGGCGCCCGGTTCGCGAACGCCGTCGTGGCCACCGGCGCCGCGCCGGCCGACCTCACCTGGCGGGCGGGTGTCGACGTACTCTCGCTGGGCGCGACCAAGAACGGTGCCCTCTCCGCCGAGGCGATCGTCTGCTTCAGCGATGCTCCCGCCGACGAGCTCGTCTACCGCACCAAGCGCAGCGGTCACGTCACCTCGAAGATGCGCTACCAGTCGGCGCAGCTGCTGGCCTACCTCACCGACGACCTCTGGCTCCACAACGCCCGCAACGCCAACGAGCGGATGGCCGAGCTCGCCGCTGGCCTCGAGCAGGCAGGCGTACGCATCACCAACTCCGTCGACGCCAACCTCGCGTGGGTGGATCTCCCCGAGGAGACGGCCGACCGTCTGGAGGCGGCCGGGGTGCTCTTCTACCGGCTCGGCGGCCAGGTCCGGTTCGTGACGTCGTGGCAGACCACGAGCCAGGACGTCCGCGCCGTCCTGAGCCACCTCGAGGCGGCCGACCCGAGCTGAGACATGGCCGGGAGGCCAAATCTGGGAATCCGGGGGGTGAACTCGGTAACCTCACCCGCCTATGTCTCACGACCTCCAGGTCCCCCACCTCACCCCCAGCACGACCGTTTCGAACCAGCCTGCCTCCGGGCCGGCGAAACGGCTCCGTGGCGACGTCCAGGGGCTTCGCGCCGTCGCCATCCTCACTGTCCTAGCCGCCCACGCGGGAGTCTCCTGGTTCGCCGGCGGGTTCGTCGGCGTCGACGTCTTCTTCGTCATCTCGGGCTTCCTGATCACCCAGCAGCTCGTCGGTGAGCTCGGTCGCACCGGCCGGATATCGCTGAGACGCTTCTACGCGCGCCGGGCTCGGCGCATCCTTCCGGCGGCCACCCTCACCCTCGCCGTCACCGTGGTCGCCGCGGTGGCACTGCTGGGGCCGGCACAGGTCGCCACGCTCGCCACCGACGCGGTCTGGGCCTCGGCGTTCGCCGCCAACATCCGGATGGCCATCGCCGGGACCGACTACTTCCAGGCCGAGCTGCCACCCTCACCGGTCCAGCACTTCTGGTCGCTGGCCGTGGAGGAGCAGTTCTACCTGGTCTGGCCGCTCGTCGCGCTGGTCTGCATCGTCCTGGCCGCCAGGATCGGCCGCGCCCGCGGCGGCGAGCGTACGGCTGAGCAGGGCTCCGTGCGAGCGCGCCGGTTCCTCCTCGCCGCGATCGCGCTGATCACCGTCGCGAGCCTGGTCTGGTCGATCGTCCACACGCCCGCGGAGGCCACCGCGGCCTACTTCTCCTCGCTCACCCGGGCCTGGGAGCTCGGGATCGGCGCGGCGCTGGCGATCCTGGTCACCAGCGGCCGGGTGATGCAGCGGCTCGCCGCCGTGCCCATCGCTCGGGAGGTCCTCGCCCTCGGCGGGCTGGCCGCGATCGTCGTCGCCTGCCTGGCCTACGACGAGTCCACCCCGTTCCCCGGCTACCACGCCGCCCTCCCGGTCCTCGGCTCCGCGGCCGTCATCCTCGCCGGCGCCCTCCCCTCGGGCGAGACGACGATCGGCGCCCGGCTGCTGTCGGTGGCGCCGATGCGGGCGATCGGCGACTGGTCCTTCTCGCTCTACCTGTGGCACTGGCCGCTCCTGGTGCTGCCCGAGATCGTCCTGCAGCGTGAGCTCACCTGGCCCGAGCGCGGTCTGGCCGTCGCGGGCGCGTTCGTGCTGGCGTACGTCTCCTTCCGGCTCGTCGAGGCGCCGTTCCGTGAGGGCGCGCTGTGGCGGCCGACCCGGCGCGCGCTGACCTTCTACCCGGTCAGCATCGCGCTCGTGGCGGCCATCGCGTTCGGCGGCACCGTCTACGCCGACTTCGAGGCCACCCGCGGCTCCTTCCAGCCGGCGATCACCCTGGCCGACGCACCCGCGGCCGATCCGTCGCTGGACAAGCAGGAGGCGCTGGTGCGGGCCTCGGTGCTCGCGGCACGCGAGGACACCGCGGTCCCGACCGAGCTGCGTCCCGCGCTCACCGAGCTCGACTCCCTCAAGCCGAGCCGGACCCGCTGCGACTACACCGACGACACCGAGCGCGACCTGTGCGTCGACGGCGACCCCGACGGCGAGCGGACGATGGTGGTCTTCGGGAACTCCCACGCCCTGCACTGGGTCCCGACGTTGAACCGGGTCGCGAAGGAGCACGGCTTCCGGGCCTACTTCCTGGTCAAGAACCGCTGCGTCTCGGCCTCGATCACCACCGACCGCGGCAGCGACGAGCACGACCCCTACACCGAGTGCGACGACTTCAACCGGTGGGCCTTCAAGCAGTACAAGCGTCTCGACCCGGACCTGACCGTCGTCTCCACCGCCCCGCCGATCAAGGGCGTCTTCGACGAGGACGGCGACTGGGTCGGCGAGCGGGACCGGATCGACGAGCTCATGCACCCGGCCTACACCGACTTCCTGCGCCGGGTGGACAAGCACACCAGACGTACGGTGCTGATCCGCGACATCCAGGGCTTCGACACCAACGCCGGCACCTGCCTGTCCCGGCCCGGCGCCACGCTGGGCGACTGCCTGATGGGCGCGGTGGAGTCGCGGGAGCGTTCGATCGACGTCCAGGTCCGGGCGGCCGAGGAGGTCGGTGTCGACGTCGCCGACATGAGCTCCTACTTCTGCTGGGACGGGTCCTGCCCCGCCGTCGTCGGCGACACCATCACCCACTACGACGGCACCCACATGTCGCGCCAGTACGCCCCTCAGCTCACCGAGCCGCTGGCTCGCGAGCTGGGGATCGGCGGCCGGGGATAGCGACCGTACGCAGACGGGGAGGGCCGCTCGCATCGCGAGCGACCCTCCCGGTTCTGTTCAGGCCTTCAGGCCGTCAGCGCTGGACGGCGCCGGTGAGCTCGGCAGCCCTCGCGACCGCCGCGTCACGTGCGGCTGCGGTCTCCTCGGCCTTCAAGGTGCGGTCGGTGGCGCGGAAGCGCAGCGCGAAGGCGAGCGACTTCTTGCCCTCACCGACCTGGTCGCCCTCGTAGACGTCGAAGAGCCGGACGGTCTCCAGCAGCTCCCCCGCGCCCTCGCGCAGGGCGGCCTCGACGGCCGCGACGGTGACGTCGGTCGACACGGTCAGCGCGACGTCCTCCTTCGCGATCGGCATGGTCGAGAAGACCGGGCCGGCAGCGGTGGCGGGCACCTTCGAGATCAGGAAGTCGAGGTCGATCTCGACCGCTGCCGAACGAGCCGGCAGCCCGAACGCCTTACAGACGTTGGGGTGCAGCTCGCCGGCGTGGCCGAACTCGGCACCGTCGACCGAGACGACCGCACAGCGACCCGGGTGCCACGGCGCGCGCGAGGCCGAGGCGACCTCGACAGCGACCCCGAGCTCGGCGCCCAGGCGGCGTACGACGTCGATGGCATCGGCCCACGAGGCGGTCTCGGCGGCACCCCACCAGCCACCCCGCGTACGCTCCCCGGCGAGCACGACGCCGAGGTGCAGCGGCTGGCGCGGGATCGCGGCGAGCAGCTTCTCGAGCTCCTCCTCGGTCGGGCGCCGGTCGACGCCGTAGATCGGCGCGGCCTGGTCGACCGGGAAGGCGACGGTCGCGGTCTCGAAGAGGGAGACCCCGTCCTGACCTCGGGAGACGTTGCGCGCGGCGACCTTGAGCAGGCCCGGGAGCAGCGTCGTGGTGTAGCCGGGCTCCTCGCTGCTGAGCGGGTTGGCCAGCTTGACGGTGTGGCGCAGAACGTCGTCGGCGGGCAGCCCGAGCCGATCGAAGTCGGCCTCGCCGACGAACGGGAAGTCGACGACCTCCACGAGGCCGGCACCGGCCAGCGCGCGACCGATCCGGCGGCGCAGCTGCTGGGCCCGGGTCAGACCACCACCGGTCGCCCGGCGCGGCAGCACCGAGGGGACCTGGTCGTAGCCGACGATCCGGGCGACCTCCTCGACCAGGTCGTAGGGGTCGGTCAGGTCGACCCGGTACGTCGGGACGGTCGCGGTCAGCGAGTCGCCGTTCACGGCGACCTGAGCGCCGATCAGCTCGAGCGACTTCACCACCGTCGCCTCGTCGATGTCGAGCCCGATGATCCGGGCCGGCAGGTCGACGGGGATGGTGATGGTCGTCAGCGGAGCACGCGTCTCGGGCGAGGCCATCGGCCCGACCTCGGAGACACCGACGGCCTGACCGCCACCGTGCTCGACGAGCAGCTCGACGACCCGCTCGGCAGCGGCGGGCGGCAGCAGCGGGTCGACGCCGCGCTCGAAGCGCTTGGAGGCCTCCGAGCCGAGCTTGTGACGCTTCTGGGAGCGGAAGACGGTGGTCGGGTCGAAGTGCGCGGCCTCGACCACGATCTCCGTGGTCGTCTCCGAGATCTCCGTGGATGCCCCACCCATGACACCGGCGATGCCGATCGGGCCGGAGTCGTCGGTGATGAGGAGGTCCTCCTCGGAGAGCACCCGGACCACGTCGTCGAGCGTGGTGATCTTCTCGCCCTCGCTCGCCCGCCGCACCACGATGTCGCCGGACAGCTTCGCGCGGTCGTAGCAGTGGGTCGGCTGACCCAGCTCCATCATCACGTAGTTGGAGACGTCGACGGCCAGCGAGATGGAGCGTACGCCGGTGGCCTCGAGTCGCTTCTTGATGAACTCGGGCGTCGGCGCGGCCGGGTCGAACCCGGTGATCACCCGGGTGACGAAGTAGTCGCAGCCCTCGTCCTCGAGCCGGACCGGGTGGCCCGACCCGTCGGCGACGGGGAAGTCGATCTGCGCCGGGTCGTGGAAGGGCACATCGAATCCGAGCGCCGCGTCCCGCGCGATGCCACGCATCGAGAGCGCGTAGGCGCGGTCCGGGTTGATCTCGAACTCGATGATCTCCTCGCCGAGCCCGAGCACCTCGCGGGCGTCGGTGCCGGGCGCGGGGGCGTCGGCGGGCAGCACGATGATGCCGTCGGCCTCCTCCCCCAGCCCGAGCTCGCGGGCGGAGCAGATCATGCCGGCCGACATGTGGCCGTAGGTCTTGCGCGCCGAGATCTGGAAGTTCCCGGGCAGCACGCCGCCGGGCAGGATCACGACGACCTTGTCACCGGGGACGAAGTTGTGCGCGCCGCAGACGATCCCCTGGGGCTCGCCGGTGCCGTTGGCGTCGCCGACGTCCACGGAGCACCAGTTGATCGTCTTGCCGTTCTTCTGCGGCTCCTTCTCGGCGGTGAGCACCTGGCCCACCACGAGCGGACCCTCGATGCCGGCACCGGAGGTCTCGATCGCCTCGAGCTTGAGGCCGAGCGCGGTCAGCCGGTCGGTGATCTCCTCGACCCCGAGCTCGGCCGGCAGCGAGACGTACTCCTTGATCCAGGAGAGGGGGGCCTTCACAGTTCACTCCCGAATGCAGTAGTAAGCCGGACGTCACCCTCGAAGAGGGTGCGCAGGTCGGACAGGCCGGTGCGGAACATCAAGGTGCGGTCGATGCCCATCCCGAACGCGAAGCCGGAGTAGCGCTCCGGGTCGACGCCGCAGGCCACCAGGACGCGCGGGTTCACGATCCCGCAGCCGCCCCACTCGATCCAGCCCTCGCCCTTGCAGGTGCGGCATGCGACCCCGTCGATCACCTGCGCGCCACGGCAGACGAAGCAGGTCAGGTCGACCTCGGCCGACGGCTCGGTGAAGGGGAAGTACGACGGCCGGAACCGGGTCACGATGCCCTCGCCGAACATCTGGGTGGCGAAGTGGTCCAGGGTGCCCTTCAGGTTCGCCATCGAGATGCCCTCGTCGATGGCCAGCCCCTCGACCTGGTGGAACATCGGCGAGTGGGTCGCGTCGTACTCGTCGGTGCGGAAGACCCGGCCCGGGCACACGACATAGATCGGCGCCTCGCGGGTGAGCATCGTCCGCGCCTGGACGGGCGAGGTGTGGGTCCGCAGCACCACGTGGTTCTCGGCCGGCTCGGTCCAGAAGGTGTCCTGCATGGTGCGGGCCGGGTGGTCCGGACCCAGGTTGAGGGCGTCGAAGTTGAGCCACTCGGCCTCGATGAGCGGACCCTCGGCGACCTCCCAGCCCATCGCCACGAAGATGTCGGCGATGTAGTCGGCGCCGGTGGTGAGCGGGTGCCGCCCGCCGGCCGGGAACCGGTCGGTCGGGAGCGTCACGTCGACGGTCTCCTCGACCAGCATCCGCGCCTCGTGCTCGGCCTCGAGGATCTTCTGCCTCGCGGCGAGCGCCTGGTTGACCGCGCCACGGGCCTTGCCGACGCGCTGGCCGGCGTCCTTGCGCGCGGCCGGAGGCAGCGCGCCGATCTCGCGGTTGGCCAGGGCCAGCGGCGAACGATCGCCGGCGTGGTCGAGCCGTGTCTGCTTGAGCTCCTCGAGACTGCTCGCGGCGTCGATGGCCACCAGCGCAGCCTCGCGCGCAGCCTCGACCTCCTCAGCCTTCAAGGGGGTGACCTCTACCGGGTCATAGTCGGTGTTGGGACCGGACATCACTGGCTTTCGTCGTCTGATGACTCAGTTGTCATGAATGGACGACAGTCTAGGAACCTCGCACCTCCTCGCGCGAACCGGACGACCCGCGGACCCCGCGCTCGGCCCGGGACCGGGCACGCGCACCGCGTTGTAGGGGACTTGTGGACCCTTGTGTCCATTCATTTACCGGGTGATAGTAAAGCCATGCCCCGAGTCGACGGCCCGGCCAGTGACCTCCTGCTCAAGGCAGGACGCTTCTTCACCAGGTGGGATGAGACCGACGACGGTCGCGCGGTCTTCCGCAAGGGCGGTCGGGCCGGCGACGTCTTCTATCGCGACCGCTGGAGCCACGACAAGGTGGTCCGGTCCACCCACGGGGTGAACTGCACCGGGTCGTGCTCGTGGAAGGTGTACGTCAAGGACGGCATCATCACCTGGGAGACCCAGCAGACCGACTATCCCTCGGTCGGCCCCGACCGGCCCGAGTACGAACCCCGCGGCTGCCCTCGCGGCGCGGCCTTCTCCTGGTACACCTACTCCCCCACCCGGGTCCGCTACCCCTACGTCCGCGGCGTGCTGCTCGATCTCTTCCGCGAGGCCAAGAGGCGCACCGGCGGGGACCCGGTCGAGGCCTGGGCCGACATCCAGGCCGACCCCGAGCGCCGCCGCCGCTACCAGCAGGCCCGCGGCAAGGGCGGTCTCGTACGGGCGAGCTGGGACGAGGCGCTCGAGCTCGCCGCCGCCGCACAGGTCCACACCATCAAGACCCACGGCCCCGACCGCAACATCGGCTTCTCGCCGATCCCGGCGATGTCGATGGTCTCCCACTGCGTCGGCACCCGCTACACCCAGCTGATCGGCGGGGTGATGACCAGCTTCTACGACTGGTACGCCGACCTCCCCGTCGCCTCACCCCAGGTCTTCGGCGACCAGACCGACGTACCGGAGTCGGGCGACTGGTGGGACTCGACCTACCTGATGATGTGGGGCTCCAACGTGCCGGTCACCCGCACCCCGGACGCGCACTGGATGGCCGAGGTCCGCTACCGCGGCACCAAGGTGGTCACGGTCAGCCCCGACTTCGCCGACAACACCAAGTTCGCCGACGAGTGGCTGCCCGCCCAGGCCGGCACCGACGCGGCGCTCGCGATGGCGATGGGTCACGTGATCCTGCGCGAGTTCTTCGTCGAGAAGCAGACCCCGTTCTTCGAGGACTACGTCCGCACCTACACCGACCTGCCGCATCTGGTCCGCCTGGAGGAGAAGGACGGGGCGTACGTCCCCGGGAAGTTCCTCACCGCCGCCGAGCTCGACGCCCTCGGCCCCGAGCACGGCCCACCCGAGGACCGCTGGAAGACGGTCCTGCTCGACGAGCGCACGGGCCAGCCGGTCGTCCCCAACGGGTCGATGGGTTTTCGCTACGCCGACTCCGGGGTGGGCAGATGGAACCTCGACCTGGACGGCGTACGTCCCACACTGACCCTCCACGAGGACGGCGAGCCCGTCGAGGTGCTGCTGCCCGCGTTCACCAGCGCCGACGGCGCCGGCGAGGTGCTGCGCCGCGGGGTGCCCACGACCCGGGTCGGTGGCCACCTGGTGACGACCGTGTTCGACCTGATGCTCGCCCAGTACGGGGTCGCCCGCGTGGGGCTGCCCGGCGTGTGGCCCGACGGCTACGAGGACCCGGAGGTGCCCTACACCCCGGCCTGGCAGGCGGAGATCACCTCGGTGCCGGCCGAGGCGTGCCTGCGGATCGCGCGCGAGTTCGCCACCAACGCCGAGGAGTCCCAGGGCCGGTCGATGATCATCCTGGGTGCCGGCGTGTGCCAGTGGTTCCACGGCGACACGATCTACCGCTCCATCCTGTCCCTGCTGATCCTCACCGGCTGCATGGGCCGCAACGGCGGCGGCTGGGCGCACTACGTCGGCCAGGAGAAGTGCCGCCCGATCACCGGCTGGATCTCGCTGGCCAACGGCCTCGACTGGTCCCGTCCGCCGCGGACGATGACCGGCACCTCGTTCTGGTACATGCACACCGGGCAGTGGCGCAACGACGGCTACAGCGCCGACTCGCTCGCCTCGCCGCTGGCCGAGGGACACCTGCGTGGCCACACCGCCGACGTGATCGCCGCCTCCGCGGCGAAGGGCTGGATGCCCTTCTACCCGCAGTTCGACCGCAACTCGCTCGATGTCGCCGACGAGGCGACGAAGGCGGTCGCCGCCGGCTACGTCGAGAACCCCGCCGCGTACGTCTCGACCGCCCTGGCCGAGGGCACCCTCCAGCCTGCCATCGCCGACATCGACGCACCCAGCGCGTGGCCGCGCACGCTGGTGCTGTGGCGCTCGAACCTGCTCGGCTCGTCGGCCAAGGGCAACGAGTACTTCCTGCGGACCCTGCTCGGCACCCACCACAACGTCCTCGGCACCGAGAACCCGAACACCCCGCGCCCGAGCAGCGTGCGATGGCACGACCAGCAGCCCGAAGGGAAGCTCGACCTGCTGGTCTCGGCCGACTTCCGGATGACCTCCACGACGCTGCTCTCCGACGTCGTCCTCCCGGCGGCGACCTGGTACGAGAAGCACGATCTCTCCTCCACCGACATGCACCCGTTCGTGCACGCCTTCACTCCAGCGATCGACCCGCCCTGGGAGGCACGCACCGACTTCGACCTCTTCCACGGGCTGGCCGAGAAGCTCTCCGAGCTGGCGCGGAAGCATCTCGGCACCCGCCAGGACATCGTCAGCCTCCCGCTCCAGCACGACACCCCTGGCCAGACCCCGGCCGACCCCGACCGCACCCGGCCGGTGATCGCCGTGGTCGAACGCGACTACACCGCGATCGCCGACAAGCTCGCCTCGGTCGGACCGCTGGCCGACACCCTCGGGTTCACGGTCAAGAACGTCACCTACCGGCTCGAGGAGCAGGTCGCGAAGCTCGCCGCGCAGACCGGCGTGATGCCGAGCGGTCCGGCGGAGGGACGCCCCGCGATCGACACCGACGAGAAGATGGCCGAGGCGATCCTGCTCTTCTCCGGCACCACCAACGGCGAGCTCGCCGTCCAGGGCTTCAAGACCCTCGAACAACGGGTGGGCAAGCCCCTCGCCGACCTCGCCGAGGGCTCGGAGGAGAAGCGGATCACCTTCGCCCAGACGCAGTCTGCGCCGGTCCCGGTGATCACCTCACCGGAGTGGTCCGGCTCGGAGACCGGCGGGCGCCGCTACGCCCCGTTCACGGTCAACATCGAGCGTCTCAAGCCGTTCCACACGCTCACCGGGCGGATGCACTTCTACCTCGACCACGACTGGCTCACCGACATCGGCGAGGCGATGCCGCTCTACCGCCCGCCGCTGGACATGCACCGGCTCTTCGGTGAGCCCCGGATCGGCGCGGACGGCTCCGCGCAGGTCACCGTCCGCTACCTGACGCCCCACTCGAAGTGGTCGATCCATTCCGAGTACCAGGACAACCTCTTCATGCTGTCCCTCTCCCGCGGCGGTCCCACGGTCTGGATGTCGCCGCAGGACGCCGAGGCGATCGACGTACGCGACAACGACTGGGTCGAGGCCACCAACGCCAACGGCGTCGTGGTCGCCCGCGCGGTCGTCTCCCACCGGATGCCCGAGGGCGTGGTCTACATGCACCACGCCCAGGACCGCACCATCGACGTACCGAAGTCGGAGGCCACCGGCAGACGCGGCGGCATCCACAACTCCGCGACCCGGCTGCTGGTCAAGCCCAGCCACCTGATCGGCGGCTACGCGCAGCTCTCCTACACGTTCAACTACCTCGGCCCGACCGGCAACCAGCGAGACATGGTTGCCACCGTCCGCAAGCGTTCGCAGGAGGTGACCTACTGATGCGCGTGATGGCTCAGATGGCGATGGTGATGAACCTCGACAAGTGCATCGGCTGCCATACCTGCTCGGTGACGTGCAAGCAGGCATGGACCAACCGAGCCGGCACCGAGTACGTCTGGTTCAACAACGTCGAGACCCGCCCCGGTCAGGGCTACCCCCGCCGCTACGAGGACCAGGAGCGATGGCGCGGCGGCTGGACCCTGGACAAGAGGGGCAACCTGCGCCTCAAGGCCGGCGGACGCGTCAAGAAGCTGCTCACCATCTTCTCCAGCCCCGTCCAGCCCGAGCTCGAGGACTACTACGAGCCCTGGACCTACGACTACCAGACCCTCATCGACGCTCCGCTCGGCGACGACTTCCCGGTTGCTCGCCCGAAGAGCCTGATCACCGGAGAGGACACCAAGATCACCTGGTCGGCCAACTGGGACGACAACCTCGGCGGCTCGATGGAGCACGGACACCTCGACCCGATCGTGGCGAAGATCCGCGAGGAGTCGAACGAGCGGATCAGGTTCGAGCTCGAGCAGACCTTCATGTTCTACCTGCCGCGCATCTGCGAGCACTGCCTCAACCCCTCGTGCATGGCCTCGTGCCCCTCCGGCGCGATCTACAAGCGCGAGGAGGACGGCATCGTCCTCGTCGACCAGGACCGCTGCCGCGGCTGGCGCCAGTGCGTCACCGGCTGTCCCTACAAGAAGATCTACTTCAACCACCGCTCGGGCAAGGCCGAGAAGTGCACGCTCTGCTACCCGCGCGTCGAGGTGGGGCTGCCGACGGTGTGCGCGGAGACCTGCGTCGGGCGGCTGCGCTACCTCGGCCTGATCCTCTACGACGCCGACGCGGTCACCGCCGCCGCCTCGACCCAGTCCGAGGAGGACCTCTACGCCGCCCAGCTGGCCGTCATCCTCGACCCGAAGGACCCCGAGGTCATCGCCGAGGCCAGGAAGCAGGCCATTCCCGAGGACTGGCTCGATGCCGCCCGCCGCTCACCGGTCTACGCGCTGATCAAGGACTACCGGGTCGCGCTGCCGCTGCATCCGGAGTACCGGACGATGCCGATGGTCTGGTACGTCCCGCCGCTCTCGCCGGTCGTCGACCTCCTCAAGGAGCAGGGCCACGACGCCGAGGCCGCGCCCAACCTCTTCGGCGCGATCGACTCGCTCCGGATCCCGGTCGAGTATCTGGCCGAGCTGTTCACCGCCGGCGACACCGCCGTCGTCGACCTCGTCCTCAAGAAGCTGGCCGCGATGCGGGCCTACATGCGCGACGTCACCCTCGGCCGTGACCCGGACGGCTCGATCCCGGAGTCCGTGGGGATGAGCGAGGAGGAGGTCTACGAGATGTACCGCCTGCTCGGCATCGCCAAGTACGAGGAGAGATACGTCATCCCCACCGCCCACGCCGAACAGGCCCACGACCTCGAGGAGATGGGCTGCTCCCTCGACTTCGACGACGGCCCCGGAATGTACGATTCCGGCCCCCTCGGCGAAGCCAGCGGACGTCCCGTCCCGGTGGCCGTGGAGACCTACCACGCGCTCAAGCAGCGCCAGACCACCGACTCCGCGGCCTCCGACGACACCCTGCGCGGCCGGGTCAACCTGCTCAACTGGGACGGCAACGGGACGCCCCAGGGGCTGTTCCCCGACCGGACGGAGGAACAGTCATGAGACGGCGTACCCAGGACTGGCGGGTCGTCCACCAGGTAGCGGCCTGGTGCCTCGGCTACCCTGACGACGAGCTGATCGCGAAGCTCCCGCTGCTGCGCGGCGCGCTCGCGGAGCAGCCCGGCTCCGAGCCGGTCGACCTGCTCCGCGGCTTCGTCGACACCCTGGCACGACAGGACCCGCACGCCCTCCAGCACGTCTACGTCGAGCTCTTCGACCTCCACCGCCGCCAGACGCTGCACCTGTCCTACTGGCGCGACGGTGACACCCGGCGCCGCGGCGAGTCGCTCGCGGACTTCAAGACCCGTCTGCGCGACGGCACCACGAAGGGCGACGGCTGGGTCGTCGACACCCACGGGGAGCTCCCCGACCACCTGCCGATGGTGCTGGAGTACGCCGCCCTGGCCGACCCCGAGGGCGGGCGGCGGCTGCTCATCGAGAACCGGTCGGCGCTCGAGCTGATCCGGCTCGCCCTCCTCGAGCGGGGTTCCGCGTACGCCGACGTGCTCGCCGCCGTCTGCGCGACGCTGCCGGGGCCCTCGGCACGTGACCGGCGCGAGGCCCTCGCCATGGCGCAGGCCGGACCGCCCGCGGAGTCGGTCGGGCTCGACATGCTCCCGTTCCCGACCACCCGGCCGGGATCCGCGGCCACCATGATGGGAGCCCGCTGATGACCGGGTCCTCGGGATGGGACGTGGTGCTGTGGGGCGTCCTTCCCTACCTGGCCCTCGCTGTCCTCGTGGTCGGCACCTGGTGGCGCTACCGCTATGACAAGTTCGGCTGGACGACCCGGTCCTCCCAGCTCTACGAGTCACGGCTGCTGCGGATCGGCTCGCCGCTGTTCCACTTCGGCATCCTCGTGGTCATCGTCGGCCACGCCGCCGGGCTGCTCGTCCCCGCCTCCTGGACCGAGGCGCTGGGGATCTCCGAGGACGTCTACCACGGCAACGCGCTCTTCTGGGGCCTGATCGCCGGCGTCTGCACTCTGGCCGGTCTGGTCCTGCTGGTCTACCGGCGGCGTACGACCGGACCGGTCTTCATGGCCACCACCAAGAACGACAAGGTCATGTACGTCGTCCTGGTGGCCGCGATCGTCCTGGGCCTGTGGACCACCGTGGTCGCCCTCGCCGCGGGACACGAGGCGCACGACTACCGCGAGACCGTCTCGCCCTGGTTCCGCTCGCTGTTCGTCCTGCAGCCCGACGTGGAGGCGATGGCCGCCGCGCCCATCCAGTTCCACGTCCACGTGCTCGTCGGGCTGCTGCTCTTCACGATCTGGCCGTTCACGCGGCTGGTGCACGCCTTCACCGCACCGGTGCACTACCTGTTCCGTCCCTACATCGTCTATCGCAGCCGCGACGCGGCCCCGCAACCCAGCTCACGACCCGACCGTCCGGGCTGGTCACCTGTCGGCACCACCGACCGAAACCGAGGACGTGCTCGATGAGCGACCGGACGAAGAACCTCGTGCTGGCGACCTGGACATTCACGATCACCTTCTGGGCCTGGAACATGATCGCCCCGCTCGGCATCCGCTACGCCGACGAGCTCGGCCTCGACTCCACCCAGAAGTCGGTGCTGGTCGCGATCCCGGTGCTCGTCGGGTCGCTCGGCCGGATCCCGGCGGGTGCGCTCACCGACCGCTTCGGTGCCCGGCTGATGTTCCCGGCGCTCACCGTGCTCACCATTCCCGCCGTGCTGCTGGTGGCGCTCGCGGGCAGCCAGAACTCCTATCCCTTGCTGCTGGTGTGCGGGTTCTTCCTCGGTGTCGCGGGCACGACCTTCGCCGTCGGCATCCCGTTCCTCAACGCCTGGTTCCCGCCGGAGCGGCGAGGGTTCGCGACCGGCGTGTTCGGCGCCGGCATGGGGGGCACGGCGCTCTCGGCGTACTTCACCTCGCGGTTCGTCCTCTGGTTCGGCTACGTCACCACGCACGTCATCATCGCGGTCGCGCTGGCGGTCACGGCGGTGGTCGTCTGGCTCTTCCTGCGTGACTCCTCGACCTGGGAGCCGCAGCGCGAACCGTTCGTCCCCAAGATCCTCGGAGCCGCCCGGCTGCCGATCACCTGGGAGATGGCCTTCCTGTACGCCGCGTGCTTCGGCGGCTTCGTCGCCTTCTCGACCTACCTGCCGACCTATCTCCACGACGTCTACGCCTTCGGTCTGGCCGAGGCGGGCACCCGCACCGCCGGCTTCGCCGTCGCCGCCGTCATCTGCCGACCGCTCGGCGGCATCCTCGCCGACCGGATCGGTCCACGGAAGGTGCTGTTCATCTCGTTCCTGGGCGCCATGGTGATGGCCGCCATCCTCGCCACCCGACCCGCCCTGGAGTGGCGCGCCGGGCTGTCGTTCGTGCTGATCGCCGGCTTCATGGGCCTGGGCAGCGGGGCGGTCTTCACCTGGGTGGCCCAGCTGACGCCACCGCAACGGGTGGGCTCGGTGACCGGCATCGTCGGCGCCGCGGGCGGCCTGGGTGGCTTCTTCCCGCCGCTGGTCATGGGGGCGACGTACAACGAGGTCCAGCACAGCTACACCACCGGCCTCATCCTGCTCGCCGTGGTGACCGGGCTCGCGCTGATCCTCACCGAGTTCCTGATCGTGCCGAAGCGTACGACCGAATAACGGAACCCCGGAGGGCGCCCGGGACTTCGTTAGGTTAGCCTCACCTCATGCTTCCTGCGCTCTCCGGTCACGACCTGGTGCTCGGCTACGCCCGTGCCACCGTCGTCCATGGAGTCTCGATCGGTCTCGAGCCGGGGCGGGTCACCGCGCTCATCGGGCCGAACGGCTCGGGAAAGTCGACCGTGCTGCGGTCCCTGGCCCGGTTGCACAAGGTGACCTCCGGCTCGGTCGCCCTCGACGGCGACGACAGCGCTCCCCTGGCCGCCCGCGAGTTCGCGCGCAGGGTGACGCTGCTGTCCCAGTCGCGGCCGCACCCCTCAGGCCTGACCGTCCGCGACGTCGTGGGGTTCGGCCGCCACCCTCACCGGCGGCGCTTCGCCTCCCTGACCGAGGACGACCTGGCGAGCATCGACCGGGCGATGGAGCTGACCGGCACGGCGCCGATGGCGGACCGTCCGGTCGACCAGCTCTCCGGTGGCGAGCTGCAGCGCGTCTGGCTGGCCAGCTGCCTGGCCCAGGACACCGGCGTACTGCTGCTCGATGAGCCCACCAACCATCTCGACCTGCGCTACCAGGTCGAGATCTTGGACCTGGTCCGCGACCTCGCGGACCACCACGGGACGGCCATCGGCGTCGTCCTGCACGACCTGAACCAGACCGCCGCCGTGGCGGACCAGGTCGTACTGCTGCACCACGGCGTTGTGCACGCCACCGGCGAACCCGCTGACGTGCTCACCGCCGAACACCTCTCCGAGGTGTACGGGCTCCCGATCGAGGTGACCTCCGATCTGGAGTCCGGGCGCGTCCGGGTCGAGCCACGCGGCAGGCATCACGCCCGGCGCTGACGCCGGTGGACACGAAGAGGAATCATGAATCGACGTACGACGACGGCTGCCCTGGCGACAGCCGGCGCAGCGCTGCTGCTCGCCGCGTGTGGCCAGACCACCACCGCCGCCGAGACCGACGAGCCCGCGCAGAAGGCCTCGGCGGGCTGCGAGGGGGTCGAGACCTCGACCGGTGCGGTCAGCCTGACCGACGCCTTCGGCAACAAGGTCGAGCTGGACAAGCCCGCCGAGCGGGTCGCGGTCCTGGAGTGGCAGCAGACCGAGGACCTGCTGAGCCTCTGCGTGGACCCGGTCGCCGTGGCCGACCCCAAGGGCTACAACACCTGGGACACCGCCGAGAAGCTGGACGATGGCGCCACCGACGTCGGCACCCGCGGTGAGCCGAACCTGGAGACGCTCTTCGGCACCAACCCGGACCTGATCGTCGTCGAGGCCTACACCGCCGAGGACGAGATCCTCAAGCAGCTCGCCAAGTACGACGTCCCCGTGCTCGCCACCAAGGGCGCCGACGCCAAGGACCCCGTCGCCAACATGGTGACCACCTTCGAGATGATCGCCGAGGCCACCGGCCGCGAGGAGCAGGCGGAGGCCGTGGTCGGCGAGTTCGAGGACAAGCTCGCCGAGTCGAAGAAGGCGCTCGCCGACGCCGATGTCGCCGGCACCGAGTTCGTCTACTTCGACGGCTGGATCGACGGCGCCAACGTGGCGATCCGCCCCTTCGGCCAGGGCTCGCTGATCGGTGAGCTCGGCGAAGAGCTCGGCCTGAAGAACGCCTGGACCGGCGAGGTCGACCCCGCGTACGGCCTCGGGCAGACCGACATCGAGGGCATGACCACCCTCGGCGAGGCCACCTTCTTCTACACCGGCACCGTCGACCCCGTCGGCGACGTCAACGCCGAGCTCGCGAAGAACAAGGTCTGGAAGTCCATCCCCGCGGTCAGCGAGGGCCGCTCCCACGCCTTCCCCGCCGCCATCTGGACCTTCGGTGGCCCGCGGTCGGCGGAGCAGATCCTCGACGCGTACGTCGACCTGCTCACCAAGTGACCGATGCCGTCAAGGCCCCGCGAGCGGGTGCAGGAGGCGCGTCAGTCGTCCTCCTGTGCCTGCTCGTCGGGCTGCTTCTCGCTGCCGGGTGGCACCTCACCCAGGGCACCTCGGGGGTAGGTCCTGCCGACTTCCTCGACGCACTGCTCGGACGTGAGCAGGCGCACGGCGCGACCGCGTCGACGATGGAGATCATCACCGGTTCGCGGATCCCCCGGCTCGCCGCGGGCGTCGCGGTCGGGTTCGCCCTCGGCGTCGCGGGCGTGCTCCTGCAGTCGCTGGCCCGCAACGCGATGGCTTCTCCGGACACCCTGGCCGTGACCGGAGGGGCGTACTTCGCGGTCACGCTGGTCGCCGCTTTCGGGCTCTCGGTCCCGCTGTGGGCCTCGGGCATCACGGCTTTCCTCGGCGGCCTCGCGGCCGCCGGGCTCGTGCTCGCACTGGCCGGGGGCGCCGGTACGTCGACGACCCGGCTCATCCTGGCCGGCTCGGCGGTGGCGCTCGCGCTCCAGGCCGGCACCTCGACCCTGCTCATCCTCTACTCCGAGGAGACCACGAGCCTGTTCGCCTGGGGCAGCGGCTCGCTGAGCCAGCTCGGGCTGCGGGCCTTCTGGCAGGTGGCACCGGTGGTCGTGGTGGCGACCGTCTGCGCCCTGATGCTCGCGCGCCGCCTCGACCTGCTCGCGGCCGGGGACGACGCGGCCTCGGTCCTCGGCGTCCCGGTCCGCTCCACCCGGGCGATCGGGACCGTCCTCGCCGTCGTGCTCACCTCGGCGTCGGTGACGCTGGCCGGGCCGATCGGCTTCGTCGGTCTGTGCGCCCCGGTGCTCGTCCGCCTGCTCGGCCGGATCGTCCCCGCACTCCACCGGCACGCGGTGCTGCTGCCGGCCTCCGGGCTCGTGGGTGCTCTCGTCGTCGTCGGTGCGGACGTGCTCGTCCGGGCCGTGCTCGGCGCCGACGAGGCCATGTCCGTGCCCACCGGCGTGACCACGACGATCGCCGGCGCGATCGTGATGGTGATCCTCGCCCGTGGCGGACGCGACAGCGGCCCCACCCGGCGGCCGCCGGGCGCCACCGTCACCATCCGCAGCCGGGTCCGGTTCCTGGTGGTGCTCGTCCTGCTGCTCGCCCTGACCGTCGGAGCCACCGTCGTCGGCCTGCTGGCCGGCCACCAGTGGCTCTACACCGGCGACATCGCCGCCTGGCTGCAGGGCGAGGGGATCCCACTGGTCCAGTTCGCCCTCGACGAGCGGGCGCCACGTGTCGGCGCCGCCGTCCTCGCCGGCGGAGCGCTCGCCCTGGCGGGCACCTTCGTCCAGGCCACCTGCCGCAACCCGCTGGCCGAGCCCGGGATCCTCGGCATCACCGGTGGCGCCGGGGTCGGCGCGGTCGTCGTGGTGACCGGGCTCTCCTCCGGGTGGAGCAGCGAGTCCTCGGCCGCAGCCTCGACGACGACCATGCTCATCGCGGCGACCCTCGGAGCGCTGATCGCCTTCGGGCTCGTCTACGGCCTGGCCTGGCGCGGCGGGATCGACACCGACCGGCTGGTGCTCATCGGCATCGGGGTCTGGTACGGATCAGCCTCGCTGAGCACCTTCCTGCTGGTGCGCTCCAACCCGTGGGACACCCCGCGGATCTACACCTGGCTGTCCGGTTCGACCTACGGTCGCAGCTGGGAGCAGGTCGTCCCGGTCGCGGTCGCGCTGGCTCTCGCGATCCCGGTCGCCTTCATGGTGCGCCGCGAGCTCGACCTGCTCACCCTGGACGACGACACCCCACGCCTGGTCGGGGTCTCCTCGGAGCGGGTGCGGCTGCTGATCCTGCTCACCGCCGCGGTGCTCACCGCGATGGCCGTCTCCGCCGTCGGTGTCGTCGGCTTCGTCGGCCTGGTCGCACCGCACATCGCGCGTGCCCTCGTCGGCGGGCGCAGCGCGCGGGTCGTACCGGTCGCCATCCTGGTCGGGGCGCTGCTCCTCGTGGTCGCCGACGCCATCGGCCGCACCGCGATCAGCCCCGCCCAGATCCCCGCGGGCCTCGTCGTCGCGCTGATCGGCGCGCCGTACTTCATCTTCCTGCTGGCCCGCTCCCGCCCCTGACCCGATGCCGAGTCGGCTCGTCCTGACGCGCCGACTCGGCAGGATTCTCGGTCAGGACGGGCCGAGTCGGGGCCAGGTGACCTCGATGCGAGCCCCGCCGCCGTCGGCGTCGGAGATCCTGACCGACCCTCCGTGGGCCTTCGTGAGGCCGCCGACGATGTAGAGGCCCAGGCCCGAGCCGCCGCGGGCGCCGTGCTTCCAGAACTTGGTGAACACGCGCTGGCGCAGCTCGGCCGGGATGCCGTCGCCGCGGTCCTCGACGACCAGCAGGACCTGATCGGGGTCGTCCGGAGGCACACCCAGGCTCACGGTGACGACACCGTCGCCGTGACGTACGGCGTTCTCGACGAGGTTGGTGACGACCTGGGTGAACTTGTCCGGGTCGGCATGGATCTCGAGCTCGTCCTCACCGGCGGAGACGTCGAGCTCGATCGGCCGCGAGGTGGCCGAGCGCACCGACTCGACCACGCGGGTGACCAGCACCGTCGCGTCGCTGGCGCGCGGGTAGAGCTGCAGCCTGCCGGTGTCGATCCGGGCGACGTCGAGGAGCTCGGCGATCAGCCTCGAGAGCCGGTCGGAGTCGGAGGCGACGGTCTTGAGCATCAGCTTCTTCTGATCGTCGTTGAGCCTGTCCCACCGGTTCAGGAGCGCCTGGACGAAACCCTTGACCCCGGTCAGCGGCGAGCGCAGCTCGTGGGCGACGGTGGCGACCAGGTCGGACCGCTCCCGGTCCAGCCGCTTGCGGCCCCGGCCCGAGCGCAGCGAGATCGAGACCTGGTCGACGTCGGCCTCCAGGGACGGGCGCCGGATCGTCGAGACGACCAGCACCTCGGTGCCGTCGGGCAGCAGCCAGGCCTGTTCCGGCGTACCGGTGACGGTGCGCAAGGTGTCGTAGGGCCGGTTGGCCTCGGCCCAGGTCTGGCCTTCGGTGTTGCTCAGCGTGAGTACGTCACCGAGCGGCTTCCCCAGGCTCGCGACCGGGTCCACGCCGAGCATCCGCCCGGCCAGGGTGGAGACCAGGACGACCGCGCCGTCCGCGTCGGCGACGACGACACCGTCGGGCAGGGCATCGGCGAGTTCTCGGGCGTCCACGTCGTCACCCTAGACCGAGCGAGCGCCCGGGGCCGCTACTCCGGCCGATTGCTCAGCGGCAGCGTGATCGGCGCCGGGTCGCCGGGTGAGAAGTAGATCTTGATGAAGGTGTGCACGACCTCGGGGAGCAGGTTGGAGACGAGCGGGATGTTCGGGACCGTGCTCTGGTAGGAGGTCACCAGCAGCGGCACGGCGCTCGCCCAGACCGGCGCGAGCAGCGGGTCCTTGTCGAAGGCGATCATGTCGGCGTACGCGTCCCCGATCACGTAGCGTCCCAGCGACTCCAGCTCGTGGCGCAGCAGCGGGTTGCCCTCGCCGATCACCGAGTCGAGCAGGGCCTGGGCGAGCTCGACGCCCTCCCGGGTGCCGCCGGTGGCCGGACCCATCACCTGGTCGTACTGCGCGTACGCCGCATCCCAGTCCTTCGGCAGGTACTGGTCCTGCACGCCGAGGAGATGGAGGTCGACGTTCCAGGCGTGCAGGAACGCGTCGGCGAGCTCCTTGCTCGGCGCGATGTTCCACTCGGTGAACTTCTTCATCACCCAGGTGCCGAGGATGTGGAAGGTGACCAGGATGTCGGCCTGGCTGATCGGGATCTCCTGGCTGGCGCCGACGCGTGACCAGTGCGGGGACTGCGGCAGCAGGTGGCGTACGGCGGCGTGGACCATCCGGGTCTTGACCGAGTCGACCATCAGCCGCCCGGACGCGGTCCAGCCCTGGGCATCCATCACGTCGTAGCCGAGCACGGTCGTCTTGGCGATCCGGTCACGCATGTTCGCGCCGCCGTAGGAGTAGTAGACCGACCATGCCTCGCGCTTGATCGCGCAGCTGATCAGGCCGCTGCCGAGGGTGTAGAGGAGGGCGAGGAAGAAGCCGTACCTCTCCTCGTTGAACGTGCCGGCCAGCTGCAGCTTCCCCTGGTCGGCCCAGGTCGGGAGCCGGCGGGCCTCCTCGATGAAGTCGGCCAGGTAGCCCGGCAGCCCGTCGGGAACCGGTTGGTCGTTGGTGGTCCAGCTCTTGAGGATCTCGTTGACCTCGGCGACCTTGTCGGTGCCCTCGCCGTAGAGACGCTCGATCACCGGATCGGCGCGGACGTCCCAGACGTACTCGGGATCGAGCCCCTCCCCCGTGCCCGCGATCGACGCGCTCGGCGACCACGTCCACAGCGGGAAGGTCGCGCCCGCGGCCGCCGCCGCACCGCCCGAGGCCAGCAACCGTCGTCTGCTCACGTTCGTCATGCCGTGCTCCTTCGCATCACCCAGAGAACTTCCGCGTCCCGAGTGAAACAGATTTGCCTTCCGTGTATCAGACCCTCTGGGGTATCGGGATCGGCAGTCGGGCGACCCGGACGGCCGCCGGGACGGTGGCCAGGAGCAGTGCGGTGATCACGGCGAGAGCCAGCCGTACGTCGACCCCCGCCGCCACGCCCACCAGCGGCGTGGCGAGCAGGACCGGGCCCGTCTGGGCCAGCTGGGTCAGGCTCGAGAACCGGGCGAGCATCTCCGGCGGGGTGCGGGCGACGTAGGCCGGGAAGAGGTAGGTGGTCAGCATGGTGGTGCCGACGCCGACGAGACCGATCGCGACGATCCCCGCCCAGACCTCCGTACGCAGCGCCAGCAGGACCACACCGCCGACCGCCAGCACGGGGCCGGCGACCGCGATCGGCGCGCGCGGTGCGCCCCGACGGGCGACGACCAGAGTGATCGCCAGTCCCCCGGCCACCCAGGCACCGGAGACGAGGCCGGTCTCCGCCGCCGTCCAGCCGCGTTCGCGGCCGGCGAGCGGCAGCGCGAGCATGACCAGCGGAAGGACCGAGGCGGCGAGGCCGGTGATGGCGACCAGGACCGGGACGACGCCGGACGTGCGGACCGCCGTCCTGGCGCCGTCGGCCAGGCTGCGCCAGACCGATCCCTGGCCGGACTCGGGAGCCGGCTCGTGCGGCGGCCGGATCAGGAGGAGCGCGACGAGCACCAGGGCATAGGTGGCCGCGTCCAGGCTGGCGGTCAGCGGCAGGCCACCGTGGCCGATCAGGAAGCCTCCGGCCGCGGGCCCCGCGGTGCGGGCGATCTGGTGGGCCGAACCGACCAGCGCCATCCGCCGATCCAGATCCTCGGCCCCGAACAGCCGTGGGAAGACACCTTCGGCCGGTCGCCGCAGAGCCTGGATGGTGCCCGAGAGGACACCGACCGCGACGAGCATCCACAGTCCCGCACCACCGATCGCGCCGACGGCGAACGCCGCCATGACCAGCACCATCGCGGCGTCGCACGCGGCCATCGTCCGCCGGATCCCGATCCGGTCGGCCAGCACTCCCCCGGCGAGAACGAGCACCGCCAGCGGAATGCCCTCGATCGTCAGCACCAGGCTGGCCGCGTCGGCACCGAACCCCGCTGCCGCCCAGCCGATCGCGAAGAAGGTCACCGAGTCACCGAAGACCGATGCGGTCGACGCTGCCAGCCAGGGGTGGAACCCCCGGCCTGTGGTCCCACCCACGAGCTCAGTCCTCGTGACGTACGGGCATGACCAGCGCGGTGAACCCGGGCTGGTAGGGCGAGGTCACCACCACCGGCCGGTCCGGCGCGGTCACCGCGAGCTGCACCTCGTCACCCAGGCACGCTGCCAGCGCACGACCGAAGAGGGCCGTGCCGAGCCGGAGCCGGCTCGGCGGGCCGGTCACCACGCCGCGTACGTCACTCTGCTCGGCGGTGTGCGGGGAGCGGAGCCGCGTCCGGTCGCCGAGGAAGAGGTCTACCTCGGCGTAGGCGGCCGCGTCGAGCCCGGCGAGCAGGTCGGCCTTGGCGAGCACGGCCCGGGTGATGGCCGGCTCCAGACCGGCCAGCACGAGCCGATGTGCCGGGTAGGTGGTGTCGCGACCCAACTCCTGCCCGGCGAGGGTCAGGGTGCCGTCCGCGATGCGCAGCTCGGCGGTCGTGATCGCATCCAGCCGGTCGGCCAGCGCGCCCGCGTCGGGCAGGGACAGCACCGCCCGGCCACCGTCCCCCTCGGCGACCGCCGGCAGCTCCCGCACCGCCATCCAGTAGCGGTTGGTGGCGACGACGTCCACGCCGGACTCGTCGACGTCGACGAGCACCGAGGCGAGCTCGGAGGCCGGATCGGACTCGGACGCGTGCCGCACCTGCCGGATCGCCGCGGCCAGCACGGGACCGGGCAACTCGACGAGCGCCGGCCTGGCGGCGGGGCCGGCGTCGACGGCGGCCAGCACACCGCGTACGGCCTCCTCGGCCCGCGCCGTGCGTGCGCTCTGGTCCTCGAGGAACTCCGCCAGCGCGGCCCGGGCCTGTGCGGTCGGCGAGTCGAGCACCACCCGCATCGTCTCGATCGGCACCCCGGCCTCCCGCATGCCCACGATCAGCCGAGCCCGGTCGGCGAGCTCGGGCGTGTAGTAGCGATATCCGGTCCCGGAGTCGACCTCGGCCGGCACCAGCAACCCGCACTCGTCGTAGTGGCGCAGCGCGCTCGCGGTCAGGCCCACGGCGCGGGCGAAAGCACCGATCGTCAGCAGTGGCTCATCCATGTCCGCAACCGTCGCCCTTCAGGTGAGATGAAGGTCAAGCCTCCCCCGAAGCGTCAAGTACGTCGGCCGAGTGGGCATCTCGGGGACCGTTCGGCCAGCGGGAGTGACGCCTCGGCGGGCCGGGTTGTCGGCCGACTGTTCACCGAGGTAACTCACCGGCTGCTCACTCCCCTCGTCGAGTTCCACGAAGGCAGTGACCGTCCACCGAGTTACCTCGGTGAACATTCACCCGCGCTGCACCCGCGCCGAGGCATAGACGCAGAGGGCAGCGGCGGTGGAGAGGTTGAGCGACTCGGCGCGGCCGAAGATCGGGATCGAGACCACGTGTTCGGCAGCGCCCACGAGCTCGTCGGGGAGGCCCCAGGCCTCGTTGCCGAAGAGCCAGGCGGTCGGCTTCGCCAGCAGGTCGTCGGCGCCGAAGATGTCGGCCTCGCCGTGCATGTCGGCGGCGAGCACGCTCAGGCCAGCGGCCTTCGCGGCCGCTACGGCGGCGAGGGGGTCGCGCTCGACCGCGACGGGCAGATGGAAGGCGGAGCCGACCGAGGCCCGGATGGTCTTGGGGTTGTAGAGGTCGACCGAGTCGCCGGCCAGGATCACGCCGGAAGCCCCGGCCGCATCGGCGCAGCGAATGACGGTGCCGGCGTTGCCGGGATCGCGTACGTCGGCACAGATCACCACGAGCGGACCCGCGATGTCGGCGAGCGGGACGTCCAGGAACCGGCACAGCGCCACCACCCCGGCGGGGGTGACCGAGTCGGAGAGGCCGGCCATCGCGCGATCCTCGACGATCGTGACCTCGACCCCGCTGAGCAGATCCGCGTACGTCTCGGCACCCGCCTCCGTCGCGAAGACCTCCTGCACGCAGCCGGGCACGTCGAGGGCGCCCTCGACGGCCTTCGGGCCATCGGCGAGGAACTGCCCTCGCTCGGCCCGGACGGCTCGGCGGGCGAGCTTGCGGATCTCCTTGAGGCGGGCGTTTCCCGCTGCCAGCGGCGTCATCTGGTCTCCTTCAGCGGACACTTTCCCGCCATGGCGGGGAAATCAACGGGTCGAACGACGATCACAGCGGCATTTTCCCGCCATGGCGGGAAAATGCCGCGGACCCGCGCGAAACCTCCCGAGCACGCAGCGACGCCCGCCTCCGCTGATGCGTCGACGGGCGTCCCTACAAGATCTGACTCAGGCGTTCGCGGGGGCGTTGACGTCCTCCGGCAGCGCAGCCTTGGCCTGGGCGACGAGCGCGTTGAACGCGGCCACGTCGTTGACGGCGAGGTCGGCGAGGATCTTGCGGTCGACCTCGATGCCGGCCAGGTTGAGACCCTGGATGAAGCGGTTGTAGGTCATGCCCTCGGCGCGCGCGGCGGCGTTGATCCGCTGGATCCACAGCTTGCGGAAGTTGCCCTTGTTCTTGCGGCGGTCGTTGTAGGAGTAGACCAGCGAGTGGGTGACCTGCTCCTTCGCCTTGCGGTAGAGGCGCGAGCGCTGGCCCCGGTAACCGGAGGCCCGCTCGAGGGTGGTGCGACGCTTCTTCGCAGCGTTCACTGCGCGCTTGACGCGTGCCATTTCAGTGCTCCTTGAATGCTAGGGAAAGTTTCGGGGTGATCGCTCAGCGACCGAGCAGCTTCTTCGCGCGCTTCACGTCGGCGGGAGCGAGCTCCACCAGACCGGCGTTGCGGCGGTGCTTCTTGCGCGAGCCGGTCGTCGGCGCGGAGGCGAACGCAGCGCCGGACTTGCGGCCGGCCTGCAGGCGCTGGATCTTCCCGGAACCGGTCACCTTGAAGCGCTTCTTGGAACCGGAGTGGGTCTTGTTCTTCGGCATAGTTCTTCCTTCTCTCGTCGTCCGGCCGGTCACGGGGCGCCGCGGCGGCGGAAGTCAGTGGATCGACTCAGAGGTCGATGTCGGGGTCGAGGTTCTCCGAGCGCCGCTTCGGCTTCGGGGTGGAGGCCGGACGGGCGGCGTTCGCAGCCGTACGCTCCGCCTTCTCGGCGGCCTCGTCGGCGGCACGCTCGGCGGCCTTCTCCTCCTTGGCCTCCTTGGCCTCGACCTTGGCGTCGGCCTTCTTCTTGTGCGGGCCGAGCACCATGATCATGTTGCGGCCGTCCTGCTTGGGCGAGGACTCGACGAAGCCCAGCTCCTGGACGTCGTCGGCCAGCTGCTGCAGCAGGCGGAAGCCGAGCTCGGGACGGTGCTGCTCACGACCGCGGAACATGATCGTGATCTTCACCTTGTCCCCAGCGTTGAGGAACCGCACGACGTGACCCTTCTTGGTCTCGTAGTCGTGCTTGTCGATCTTCGGACGAAGCTTCATCTCCTTGATGATCACGTTCGTCTGGTTTCGACGGGCTTCACGGGCCTTCTGGGCGTTCTCGTACTTGAACTTCCCGTAGTCCATGAGCTTGCAGACCGGCGGCTTGCCCTGCGGGGCGATCTCGACGAGGTCGAGGTCGGCCTCCTGGGCCAGGCGCAGCGCGTCAGGGGTCGGCACGATGCCGACCGTCTCTCCGTTGGGACCAACGAGGCGGACCTCGGGAACCCGGATCCGGTCGTTGATACGAAGCTCAGTGCTGATGTGTCCTCCAGTTGTTGTGGCTGCGGAGGCTTGAAGATCTTGGTTTCCGGGCCGCGTGCACGGGCGGTCCGGAAATCAAAAAAGGCTTCCGCTGGATTGTCACAAGCGGAAGCCAGTCAGGACGCTCACCCACTATCGGGCTCGCACCGCCGAATCCATCGACCCATGAACTTCTGGGACTCTGTCTTCGGGACCGGACCCGACGACCTTTGTTGCAAGGCGGTCGATGCGGGTGGGAGAACGCTGTCGTGATCTCCGCTTGTTGGATCGAACCGACGGCGTACGTCGGCTGATCGGTCAACACGGAACCCTACTGCAACATTCCCGCCGGTCCCAATCCTCAGGGTCGGACCCAGGCCGTACGCGGCCCGACGGTCGCCAGCTGCCAGCCCTCGGCGACCTTGTGCAGGTCATCGCCCTCGATCGCGAACGGGACCGGGCCGGCGAGGTCGAGCACGAGGGCGTCGGCGCCGTCGTGGACGGCGGCCTGAGCCGCGTCGCGCAGCGAGACCGGCACCGGACGGGCGTCGGCCTGCCACGCCTGCAGCGGCGCGGTGCCGGTGAACCCGAGCAGCGCCTGCCGTCCGTCGGCGCCGGTGAGCAGCACGGTGGCCATGTCGGAGGACTTGTCGTGGGCCAGACCGGCATCGTCGACCTCGACCTCGCCCAGGACCGCGACGACCGGGACCAGCACCCGGGCGGCTGCCAGGACGGTGAGCACGTCGGCGTGCGTGGCCTGGCCCGCGGCGTACGACCTCATCACCGTCGCCACCTCGGGGCTGGTCTCGCCGGTGTCGCCGGGAAATGCCGTGCCGAGGAGTCGCTTGTCGTTCATCGACTCCATTGAACCTCAGCCGAAGATCAGGGCCGATATCGGGGACAGTCCGGGTGCCGGACGACCGGGACGGTGGAAGACTGTAGGCATGGACCAAGGCGCCTACCTCGCACTAGCAGCCGCGCTCACCGTTCTGGGCGCGATCTGGACCTGGGTCGCGTTCCGACGGCGCGGCCTCGGAGCCGGCGTGAGGGCGTTCGGGTGGACGCTGCTCGCCCCGGCGGCCTACCTGACCGGGCTGCTGCGCGCCGGCAGCCGGATCGTCGACGCGATCGGCGACTGGGCCGCCCGCCTGGTCTTCAGCCCGACCGTCTGGATCGGGTTCGGCCTCGCCGCGCTCGCGATCGTGCTGATCTTCGTCTCCCGCCTCCTGCCCACCAAGGAGAAGCCGAGCCGAGCAGCCCGGAAGGGGGCTGCCGGCGCAGCGCCCGCGGGCTCGGCCGGTCCGGCCTCGGTCGCGGCTCCGCGGACGGCCAAGGGCCCGGTCGTCGACGACGATGACGAGGACATGGCCGACGTCAACGACATCTTGAAGAAGTACGGCATCTCCTGACGTTGGCCGACTCCCCGACCGCCGATCTCCTCATGATCGCGATGAGCCGTCCGGCCACCCTCGGCCCCGGGCGGCTGATCTGCATCGACGGCCCCGCCGGCTCCGGGAAGACGACCCTGGCCAACGCCCTGGCCGACATGACGCAGGCCCCGGTGGTCCACATGGACGAGGTGTACGCCGGCTGGGACGGCCTCGCCGACGGCATCGCCCAGCTCGAGACGATCCTGCTCCCCCTCGTCGAGGGAGCCCCCGGCTCCTACCGCCGCTACGACTGGCACGCACGCGAGTTCGCCGAGACCGTGCTGGTCCCACCGAGCCCGCTGCTCGTCATCGAAGGCGTCGGCAGCGGCGCCGCCGGCTACGACGGCCTCCGCACCGCCCTCGCCTGGGTCGACGCACCCGAGGCGGAGCGCAGGCGACGCGGCATCGACCGCGACGGCGACACCTTCGCACCCCACTGGGACGACTGGGCCGCCGCCGAGACCGAGCACTTCGCGCGCGACCGGACCGAGGCCCGCGCCGACATCGTCGTCATGACCTAGCCTCCGACCGGCAGCGGCCGTCAGGAGATCAGCTCGTCCAGCCGCGAGTAGGCCCGCGCGTCACCCTGGAGGACCTCCGAGCGCCGCCCGTCGACCGAGACCGGTACGTCACCGGCGACCGTGACCCGACGCATCTCGCGCGGGTGGTGGTCGAAGTCGGCGACCGCGTAGTGCTGGGTGGCTCGGTTGTCCCACATCGCCACGTCACCGGGCTGCCAGGCCCAGCGGATGGTGTTCTCGAGCTTGGTGATCCGGTCCTGGAGCAGGTTGAACAGCTGGATCGACTCGGTGGAGGTAAGCCCGTCGAACTCCTTGACGAAGCTGCCCAGGACCAGCGACCGCTCCCCCGTCTCGGGGTGCACGCGGACGACCGGGTGCCGGGTCTCGAAGTGGATCGAGGCGAAGTCGTCGCGGGAGTAGTTGGCGTCGGGCTGCTCGTGCTCCTCGTCGCGCTGGGCGTAGTCGTAGGAGTTGGTGTGCACCGCCCACAGTGCGTCGGCCAGCGCCTTCAGCGGCGCCGGGAGCCGGTCGTAGGCGGCCGCGGTGTTCGCCCAGATCGTGGTGCCGCCGTAGGGAGGCAGGGTGACCGCGCGGAGCACCGAGATCGCCGGGACCCGGTCCACGAAGGTGACGTCGGTGTGCCACGCGTTGGCCGCCATGCCGGCGTTGGCGGTGACCCTCAGCACCCGTCCGGAGCCGGTGTCGACCGTCGGATGGGCGGTCGTCAGCTCACCGAACCGGGCCGCGAAGGCGCCCTGCGCCTCGTCGGTGAGGCCGTCCTGGCCCCGGAAGAAGAGCACCTTGTGGCGCAGCAGGGCGTTGCGTACGTCCTGGATCTGGGTGTCGTCGGCCTCGGCCAGATACAAGCCCTCGACGACGGCACCGATCCGGGCGCCGGCGCGGCGGATCCGCACGCCCGAGGGCGTCTCGACGACGTCCGCGGGACGGTGCAGCTCGGTGATGGTCACAGTCGTTCTCCTCCGATCAGGGATTGGTTCAGGGAAGCGGTCAGGCGGGGGTGAGCTCGGGCTCGGGGGACTTCGCGTGGGCACCGCGGCCGAGCTTCGGCCACCAGGACGGCACCAGGCCACGCTGGCCACCGAGCGCGGCAGAGACGCGGTCGAGGTAGATCGCGATGACGACGACGGCCAGACCGCCTTCGATCGAGGCACCGATCTGCAGGCCCTGGACCGCGTTGACGACCACGCCACCCAGGCCCGAGCCGCCGACCAGCCCGGCCACGACGACCATCGAGAGGGCCAGCATGATCACCTGGTTGACCCCCGTCATGATCGACTCGCGCGCCAGCGGGAGCTGGACCTCGCGCAGGATCTCCCAGCGTCCGGCGCCGAAGGCGGTGGCCGCCTCGACGGTCTCGGGGTCGACCTGGTTGATCCCGAGCTGGGTGAGCCGGACCGCGGGCGGTAGCGCGAAGACGATCGTGGCGACCAGGCCGGGCGCGTCGCCGACGCCGAAGAAGAGGATCGTCGGCAGCAGGTAGACGAAGACCGGCAGCGTCTGCATCAGGTCGAGGACCGGCCGCAGCGCCGCTCGCAGCGGTGGCGAGAAGGCCGACCAGATGCCCAGCGGGATGCCGATCACCAGCGCGACGAGGGTTGCCACGAGCACCGAGGTGGTGGTCTGCATCGTCTCGTACCACAGGTCCATCGACTCGATCAGGAGCAGGCCGGCGGTCAGCACCAGGGTCAGCACGACCTGGCGGGTGACGACCAGCGCGATCACGGCGAGCACGATGATCATCGCGATCGGTGGCAGCCCGCCGAGCACGTTGTAGACCATCCGGAGCAGGAAGTTGAGCGCCTCCTTGATGCCGTCGAAGAACGGCCCGAGGTTGTCGGTGAGGAAGTTGATGACGTCCTCACCGATGTCGCCGATGTGAAGGTCAGGCATGGGCCACCTCCGCGGCCTCGTCATTGGCTGTGTCGTTCACGGTGGAGAGCGCCGAGAGGATCGCGCCGCGCGGCACCACGCCGCGCAGCCTGCCGTCCTCGTCGAGGACGGTGACGGGCACGACCTGGCGGCCCGCCAGATGCATGAAGTCGCCGATCACGTCGCCCTCCTTGACCTGGTGATAGTCCTCGCCCAGCGCGTCGTGGACGCTCGTGGCGCCGCGGCGGGTCAGGCTCACCAGCCGGTCGTCGGTGACGACACCCAGCAGCGTGTCGTCCGCCCCGGTCACGAACGCACCGGTCACCTCGTTCTCTCCCAGCCTGCGCAGCGCGTCGCGGGGCGTGATGTCCTCGGGAAGCACGAGGCGGGCCGGCCGGATCAGGTCGGCGGCGCTGAGCACGCGGGCCCGGTCGACGTCGGAGACGAACTCGCTGACGTAGTCGTCGGCGGGATGCGCCACGATCTCGGGTCCGGGGGCGAGCTGGATGACCCGTCCCTCGCGCATCACCATCACCCGGTCGCCGATCCGCATCGCCTCGTTGAGGTCGTGGGTGACGAAGACCGTGGTGCGCTGGTCCTGGGCCTGGAGCTCGACCAGCAGGTCCTGCATGTCGCGCCGGATCAGCGGGTCCAGCGCCGAGAACGGCTCGTCCATCAGCAGGATCGGCGGGTCCACCGCCAGCGCGCGGGCGAGCCCGACCCGCTGCCGCATGCCGCCGGAGAGCTCGTGCGGGAGCTTGTCGCCGCGCCCGCCCAGGCCGACCCGGTCCAGGGCGGCGTCGGCCTTCTCGAGGCGCTCCGGCTTCGAGATGCCGCGCACCTTCAGGCCGTACGCCGCGTTCTCCCGCACCGTCCGGTGCGGGAAGAGCGAGAAGTGCTGGAAGACCATGCCGATGCCGTTGTTGCGGAGCTCGCGCAGCCGCTGGTCGGAGATCTTGGTGATGTCCTCGCCGTCGATCAGGAGCTCGCCGGCGCTGGGCTCGTTGAGCCGGTTGATCATCCGCAGCACGGTCGACTTGCCCGAGCCGGACAGGCCCATGACGACGAACATCTCCCCCCTGGCGATCTCGAAGTCGATCTCGTGGGCACCGAGGTAGCCGCCCGCGGCGGCGGCCGCCGCGCGTGGATCCTTCGCGGCCAGGACCTTCTCGGCCGCTCGCCTGCCGAGGCCGTAGACCTTGCTCAGCCCACGCCCGACGATCGCGGGCTCGGTCGTGTGGTTCGTCTCGCTCATCAGATCTCCGCCTTCTCGCCGTCGGCGTCCTCGACCCCGTCGAGGAACTCGGCGACCTTGTCGGGGTTGTCGTCGATCCACGCCTCGGCGATGTCGGCGAGCTCCTTCCCGGACTTGTCGTGGTCGTAGTAGAACTGCCCGGCCTCGTCGGTGGTGAAGGTCAGGTTCGAGAGGAGCTCGGCGATCTCCGGGTTGTCGTCCTCGAACCCCTTGCGGGTGACCGTGCGGATCTCGCCGGCGCCGCCCCAGACCTTGTCGGGGTCCTCGAGGAAGGCGGCGTCGAACTGCACGGTCATCCAGTGCGGGCTCCAGCCGAGGAAGACGATCGGCTGGCCGGCCTTCTGCGACTTCTCGACCTGGGCGAGCATCGCCGGGGTGCCGCTGGCGACCAGCTTCCAGTCCCCCAGGCCGTACGCGTCCTCGTCGATCGCCTTCTGGATCGTCTCGTTGCCCGGGGAGCCGGCCTCGATCCCGTAGATCTTCTTCCCGAACCTCGCCGCGTTGGCGTCGAGGTCGGCGAGCGACGCGATCCCGAGCTCCTCGGCGACGTCGCCGGGGATCGCCGGGGCGTACTCGGTGCCCTTCACGATCGTGGAGAGCACCTCGACGTCGCCCTGGTCGATCGGGTCGCCGAAGCTGGGCTCCTGCGAGGGCCACCAGTTGCCAAGATAGGCGTCGATCTGGCCCGAGGAGACCGCGGTCGCCGCGTTCTCGACGGACAGGTTCTTCTTGATGCTCGCGTCGTAGCCGAGCTCCTGGAGGATCTGGACGGCGATCTCGTTCTCGACCTGGAGGTCGACCCACGGCTGCTCGGCGAGGACCACCGAGTCCTCGGCTCCTCCCGAGTCGCTCTGGGCGAAGCCGTCACGCTCGCTCGCGGTCGTGCAGGCGGTCAGGGTGCCGGCAGTCGCCGCGATGGCGAGGGCTGCCACGGCAAGGCGTTGGGGGCGGCGCATGCATGCTCCATCCAATCGGTTCATATATGTCTAACACACTAGACATTCGAACTCCGGGTGTTCCAGCGCGTTCGCGCAGCGAGCAAGACCAGGATCGAGATGCTGCGATAGAGAATCTCTATAGGTTGGTCACTCGTCTGTGAGGTCTTGGGCCAGCGCGACGAACTGCTCGACCAGCGCGTCACCGCGTTCCTCCAGCCAGACCAGAGACACGCTCACCCGCGCAGCCGGGGTCAGCGGCACGACCTTCGCGCCGGCCCGCGACGCCGCTCCGGCCATGCCCTCGGTCAGCACCGCGACCCCGGCGCGGGCCAGCACCAGCGGGATGATCGAGGCGACGTGCGCCGTCTCGATGGCGACCTCCGTGGGCAGACCGGCGGCCTCGAGGCGGGCATCGAGGAACGTACGCAACGCCGTGCCGGCCGGCGTCGCGATCAGGCCGACCTCCGCGAGCTCCTCGATCCGGACCTCCTCCGGCGCCTCGCCCGATGGCGGCAGGACCGCCACCAGCTCGTGCTCGGCGAGCCGTTGGGAGCCGAACGGGCCGTGCGGCGTCGCGCCGTCGATCAGCCCGACGTCCGCCTCGCCCTTGCGCACCTGGTCGAGCACGTCGGATCGGTGCTGCGGGTCGGTGACGACCACCTGCGCGGCGGGCTGGATCCGCCGGAACTCGGCCAGGACCGGCACCAGCGGCTCGACCGCCCACACCGTGCTGGAGGTGATCCGCAGCCGGCCGAACCCCTCGTCCGAGACCGACCGGACCGCTCCGGCGGCGAGCTCGAAGCCGCGTACGACCCGCCGGGCCGGGCCGAGCAGCGCCGAGCCTGCCGGGGTGAGCCGCACTCCCCTTCCGTGGCGCTCGAAGAGCGGACCGCCGAGCTCGCGTTCGAGCCCCCGCACGGCGTACGACAACGACGGCTGGGCCACGTGGAGCCGTGCCGCGGCGCTGGTGAAGCTGCCCGCCTCGGCGATGGCGAGGAAGAACTCCAGCTGTCGTCGCTCCATGACCCGAGGGTAAGGGCCCGACCGGTCGCTGAGGCGTACCGGCCACCTCGATAGCCTGTCAGCGTGCTGAGACCGAGTGGAGAGCAGTTCACGATCGACGGCGGGGGCTACTCCGCGACGGTGACCGAGAGTGGCGGCGCGCTGCGCCTGCTGTCCTACGAGGGGCGGGAGCTGATCGCGGGCTTCGGCGACGACGAGCAGTCCAGCGGCGGCAGGGGTCAGCTGCTGGCACCGTGGCCCAACCGGATCCGCGACGGGCGCTACGAGTTCGGCGGGAAGAACCACCAGCTCGGGGTCACCGAGGTCGCGCGCAACAATGCATCCCACGGGCTGGTGCGGTGGGCGCAGTGGCTGCCCATCGAGGAGGCCAAGAGCTCGATCACCCTGGCCACCCGGCTGATGGCGCAGAGCGGCTACCCGTGGACGCTGGATCTCGAGGTGACGTACGCCATCGGGTCCGACGGCCTCACCGTGACCCAGTCGGCGACCAACCACGCCGACTCCCCCGCGCCGTACGCCGTCGGCGCCCACCCCTATCTCACCGCCGGGGCCGGCCCGGTCGATGCCTGGACGCTCACCCTCCCGGCGCGGACCCGGCTGCTCTCCGACCCCGAGCGCAAGCTGCCCACCACCAGCGAGCCGACGGCCGGCACCGACTACGACTTCACCTCCGCCAAGCCCGTCGGCGACGTGGTCCTCGACCACGCCTTCACCGATCTCCTCCGCGGCGAGGACGGCCGGGCGACGGTCACCGTCGTCGGGCCCGACGGCGGTGTCGAGCTCTGGGTCGACGAGCGCCACCCGTGGCTGATGGTCTACAGCGCCGACGACCAGTCACCCTCGCGCGGCGGTCTCGCCGTCGAGCCGATGACCGCTCCCCCGGACGCGTTCAACTCCGGCACCGACCTGATCACGCTCGCCCCCGACGAGCGGGTCGAGGTCACCTGGGGCATCACCGCGCTCCGATGACGTTGCTGAGGGTCTCCGGGCTCAGCAGGACCTACGGCGAGCATGCCGTCCTCGACGGACTCGACCTGAGCCTCGAGCCCGGACAGGCGATCGCCCTCACCGGGGCGAACGGGTCGGGTAAGTCGACCCTGCTGCGCTGCGTCGCCGGCGTCGACGAGCCGACGAACGGCGAGGTGCTGCTCGACGAGAAGGCGTACGACGAACGCTCCGCGCAGGTACGCCGCGACGTCGCCACCCTCCTCGACGATCTCGACCTCTTCCCCGACCTCGCGGTCGTCGAGCATCTCGACCTCCTCGCCCACGCCCACCGGGTCGAGGACCCCACGGGCACGGTCGACAGCGTGCTCGAGGAGGTGGGCCTGATCGACCAGGCCAGCCAGCTGCCCGGCTCGCTCTCCTCGGGCCAGCGTCAACGCCTCGCTCTGGCGTCGCTGCTGGTGCGACCGCGGCGGCTTCTCCTGCTCGACGAGCCCGAGCAGCGGCTCGACGCCGAGGGCGTCGCCTGGCTCGCCGGACTCCTCGCACGCGAGAAGGAGGCCGGCGTCGGGATCCTGTTCGCCAGCCACCATCCGGCCGTCGTCGAGGCCGTGGCCGACGAGGTCGTACGCCTCGGGTCCTCGCCCGACATCGCATGAGCACCGAGGCCCCGACGCCCGCCGAGATCCGCGGGCTGATCCGATCCTGGCGTCGCGGCCGGGCGACGGCACCCTGGGGAGAGATGCTCTACCAGGCGTACCTCGGCCTTCTCACCGTCCTCGTCTACGGCTCCGGGCTGGTGAGCGCGGTGATCAACGCCGGGCAGGCCGTTGCGGCGTGCAGCGGCGAGACGTGCGTCGGCACGCGCACCGCAGGACCGGTTCTCGTCGTGCTGATCTGGCTGGCGCTGGGCGCCGCGGTGCTTCGTCTCCTGGGGCCGCTGATGGCGTCTCCGGCGACATCGGCGATGGTGCTCTCGACGCCGGTGGACCGCGGGCGGTGGCTGCGACGCCAGTACTGGGCCATGCTGGTGCTCGCCGCTGTGACCGCGGCGGCCCTGGCGGCCCTCGCGGCCGTGACCGCGGGATGGCCGTTGACCACGGTCGGCGCGCTGGCACTGGCGGCAGCTGCGCTGGCGTCGATGACGTACGCGGCCGGGGCCGTGGCCCAGCCACGCACCCGCTCGATCTGGAGGATGATCGGCCCGATCACCCTCCTCGCGGCCCTCGCCGCCCTCGCCCTCGTGGCCGCCGGGATCACGAGCGGGTTCGCACCACCCGCCGGCCAGCGGTGGTGGCTGGCACCCGCCGCGACGGCACCGCTCGCCGGTACGGTCGCCGCGCTCGGTCACCGCCGCCTCGGCGAGCTGCGTCGCCGCGACCTCACCCGCGGACACGGGTTGGCGAACGGGCTCTCCGGCGCACTCGCCGGGCTCGACACCGCGCTGGCCTACGACGTCGTCCTGCAGCACACCAGCGGCCAGCGCGCTGTCGTTCGGCCCCGGCGTCCGCGCGGACCGAAGGGGCCGCTGGCGCTGGTCACGGCCGACGTCATCAGGCTGGGCCGGGCACCGCTGCGCGTGCTGGTCCTGGCGGCCGCGGTCCTACCGGCGTACGCGCTCGAGGAGGCCGGGGCCGGCGCTCTGACCGTGCCGGTGATGGTGGTGGTCGGGTTCTGGGCCGCCGTCCCGTTCGGCGCCGGCCTGCGGGTGCTGTCCCGCTCGAGCGGGCTCGTCCGGCTGTTGGGCGCCCGGTCCTGGCAGCTCCGGCTCGGGGCTCTCGTCGTGCCGACGGCGCTGCTGGTGGCGTACGGCCTGGGCTGTCTGTGGGCCCTTCCGCATCCGCTGCTGGCGCCCGCTGTCGGCCTCGGTGCACTGGCGGCATGGACGCGGTGGCTGTCCGCGCCGCCACCGGACTACGCGTCGGCGATGGTCTCGACGCCGATGGGCGCCATGCCGGTCACGCTCTTCACCAATGCGGCCCGAGGCTTCGACATCGCCGGGTTGGTCAGCATCCCGACGCTGTTCGCCCCTGACGCGACCGGGGCCACGATCTCGCTGGCGCTCTCGGCGATCACTCTCGCGATCCTCGTCGGCCGGCGCTGAACCCTCAGCGATCGCACTCCAGCATCCCGATGTCGAACGCATCGGCCATCGCCGCGTAGCCGGCGTCGCTGGGGTGGAGATGATCCCCTGAGTCGTACGCCGGCAGGAACCGCGCCGGTCGCGCGGGGTCACGCGTGGCCGCGTCGAAGTCGACGATGCCGTCGAACTCACCGGAGGTCAGGATCCACTCGTTGACAGCGACCCGCACCCGGTCGCGCGCGGGGGTGTAGCGGCTGCCGCCCTCGTACGGGGTGAGGCTGGCGCCGATGACGCACACGTCCTCGGCATGCGCCTGGGCGATCAGCTCGCGGTAGGCCTCGATCAGGTCGGAGGCCTCGTCGGCGTCGTCCCAGCGGATGTCGTTGATCCCCGCCAGCAGCACGACCGTGGAGACGCCGGGCTGGTCCAGGGCGTCTCGCCGGAAGCGGTCCAGACCGCGCTGGCCACCGGTGCTGTCGACGAGGACGCGGTTGGCTGAGATGCCCTCGTTCATCATCCCGAACCGACCGGCGAACGAGCTCGCCGCCACCCGGTCGGCCAGCACGTCGGGATAGCGCCGGTCGGCTCCGACGGTGGAGCCGTTGCCGTCGGTGATCGAGTCGCCGAAGAGCACCACGGTCTTGACCCGGCGCGGCTTCTCGACGAGGACGCTCTCGACCCAGTACCAGCTGGAGATCTCCGTCGTGAACGCCGCCCCTGACTCCTCGCCGGCCACGTCCGCGCCCGCCGTCCCGGAGACGTAGGAGGTCTGCGTGGCCACGTCGTGCCCGGTGATCGGGCCGCTGTCACCCACGACGTGGAAGCTGACCGCGAGGGTCGTGTCGGCCGGCACCGTCGCGTCGACCGGGTCGCTGAGCACCTCGGTGCCGGGAGCGACGGTGACCTGGTCGGCGCCGTCGAAGGTCAGCGGCCGGTTCGTGCCGGACACCACCGCGGCTCCGTCCGCGGCCAGACCGAGATGTGCCGAGGTGAACGTCACCGGACGATCCCCGAACACGTTGGACAGGGTGATGCGGACGCCGGATCCACCCAGCGAGGTGTGCACCAAGTTGCGCACCGACCGGTCTCTCAGGCCCGCGGCGCCGGTCTGACCGCCCACCTCGTCGGCCGAGGCACCCCAGGTGCCGACCGGATGCACCGGCGCGGCCTGGGCCGGCACGGTCGAGGCCAGGGTGAGCACGGCCGCCAGCACAGCGAGAGCACGGGTCACTGAGGTCACGCAGACACGCTAGGACGCCGCGGGTGCCGCGGTCCTGGGTTCGGCCGAGGATTCCCCGAAGCATAGTAAGCCGTTGGCCGAAGGGTCGCTCTAGGACAGCTCTTCGGCCAGCTTGCGCAGCGTGCGGACAGCCTTCTTCGACGAGCCGCCGTCGGAGGCCTGGATGCCGAGGACGGAGATGTTGTGGCCCGAGGCCAGGTCGATGTTGGGCCACGGCGCGCCGCGCGGGAAGTTGATCGCGAGGACCTCGGCCCACTCCAGGTCACGACGCTTGAAGCCGTTGACCACGGTCAGGCCGTCGGCACGGGCGACGACCCGCGACCGGGTCAGCGCGTACACGCAGGTCACGATCCCGAGACCCACGGCACCGAAGGTGAGCCGTTCGAACATGGTGACCTGGGCCTTGATCTCGGGCGTGAAACCGACCCAGACCATCGTGCACATGACCGCCAGGGCAGCCACGAGGAACCAGCCCATGAAGCGCGCCCCGAGCGGGCGCCAGGTGTGCGGCAGCTTCACCGGACGTTCCGATCCTGTGGGGTCAGATCCGGCAGGCATTGATCTCCGTCAGCAGGATGGCGCGGGCGCCCACGGCGTAGAGGTCGTCCATCAGCTTCTGCGAGCCCTTGCTCGGCACCATCGCGCGGACGGCGACCCAGCCCTCGCGGTGCAACGGGCTGACCGTCGGACCCTCGAGGCCGGGCGTCATCGCGGAGGCCTCGGCGAGGAACTCGGCGCGGATGTCGTAGTCCATCATCACGTAGCTGCGCGCGATCAGGACGCCGTCGAGACGACGGCGGAAGGTCTCGTACGCGGCCGGCAGCCCAGTCGAGGCGGAGCCCGAGGCGGTCAGCTCAGCGCCCGAGCGGGTGATCACCACGGCCTCGGAGTGCATGATCGGCTCACCGAAGATCTCCAGGCCGGCCTGGCGCATCGTGGAGCCGGTCTCGACCACGTCGGCGATCACGTCGGCGACACCGAGCTGGATCGAGGTCTCGACGGCTCCGTCGAGACGGGTGACGCTCGCGTCGATCCCCTCGCGCTCCAGGAAGGCGGAGACGACCCCGACGTAGGAGGTCGCGATCCGCTTGCCGCGCAGCTCCTCGATCGAGGTGAAGGCGCCGGCGCGGCCGGCGAAGTGGAACCGGCTGCGGCCGAAACCGAGTCCGACGACCTCGTCGGCCTTGGCGCCGGAGTCGAGGAGGAGGTCGCGGCCGGTGATGCCGATGTCGAGGGTGCCCTCGCCGACGTAGAGCGCGATGTCGCGCGGGCGCAGGTAGAAGAACTCGACGCCGTTCTCCTCGTCGATGAGGGTCAGGCGCTTGGAGTCCTCGCGCTGGCGGTAGCCCGCCTCGCGCAGCAGCTCGGAGGCGGCGACGGAGAGCGAGCCCTTGTTGGGCACGGCGATCCGGAGCATGCCCTCCGCGGATGTTTCAGTCATGAGTGATCCCTACAGGTGTGAGTAGACGTCGTCGATCGAGATTCCGCTGGCGAGCATGAGCACCTGGGCGTGGTAGAGCAGCTGGGAGATCTCCTCCGCGGTCGCTTCCTTGCCCTCGTACTCGGCCGCCATCCAGGACTCGGCGGCCTCCTCGACCAGCTTCTTCCCGATCGCATGGACCCCGGCGTCGAGCTGTGCCACGGTGCCGGATCCTTCAGGTCGGGTCCGGGCCTTCTCGCTCAGCTCGGCCCAGAGCTCGTCGAACGTCTTCACGAGCGTCAAGACTAGGCCGTACGCGACCCGGCTCCCGAATCGTCTCACCGGATCCATAGCAGTTCTGCTATGGACAGGCATAGCAGAACTGCGATACCTTCGATTTCATGAGCCCCGACGACGAGGACACCGCGTTCTATGTCGGGATCGCCGCGCAGGTCACCGAGCACCGGGTCGCACGGGGCCTGTCCCAGCGCGAGCTCGCCGAGCTCTGCGGGACGACCCAGTCGGCGATCGCTCGACTGGAGTCCGGCTCCCGCCCACCCAAGATCGACACCCTCCTCCGAGTGGCCGCCGCCCTCGACTGCCGCCTCGAGGTCGGCTTCCACGCCCGCACCCGAGCCCACAGGAGCACACCATGAAGACCTCCATCTCCGCCGACGAGGTCGAGTCGACCCGCAGCGAGCGGTTCCTGGCGGTCGCGCTGACCGCCTTCCTGCTCGTCGGCACCGTCTGGTTCTACGTCAAGGTGGCCGGCTGGTGGCCGCTCTACATGGACTGGGACCGGTGCAACAACGGCGAGACGGCATGCGAGATCCCCGGCCACGAGGCGATGCAGATCGGCATCCGCCTCGGCTTCGTCATCCTGCTCTGCCTGGTCGGGTTCTGGGTTCTCTACCGACTGCGCCGCAGCGGCTCGCGCTTCCTTCCGCTCGGCTTCGCGCTCGCAGCGACCGGGGTGATCATGGCCCTGGTCTTCGCCTTCCACTACACCTTCGAGTACGCCGACTTCGGACCGCTCATCCTCTCGCTGCTCGGCGCCGCGGCCACCGTCGGTGTGTTCGTCGCCGTCCAGCGGCTCCTGGCCAAGCGGATCCCGGCCATGCGCGTCCGCAAGGGCGACTGCCCCTACTGCGGCTATCCGGTCCGCGGCAAGCACTGCGAGGGCTGCGGCCGCGAGACCATCGCCCCGTGCGCGACCTGCGAAGCCGACCGCCGCGTCGGTACGCTCCACTGCGTGGCCTGCGGGGCCAACTGAACCCTCAACCTCAGGATCAGGGTTAGCCCTGCACCGGGCGTACTGTCGCCCGGTGCAGCTTCATGAACTCGACGTAGCCGGGCGCGTTGAGCTCCAGGATCGCGGCGGGGTTGGTGCCGGGCTCGATCGTTCCGCGGATCTTGGCCGGGACCCCCATGACCAGCGAGTGGTCCGGGATCTCGGTCCCCTCGACCACCATCGCGCCGGCCGCGACCAGGCAGCCGTCACCGATGACGACCGAGTCGGAGACCACTGCCCCGTTGCCGATCAGCGACCCCGTCCCGATCCGGTCGCCGTGCACCACGCAGCCGTGCGCGACCGTGCTGTGCGGCCCCATCTCCAGGGATGATCCGGGGCGTACGTGCAGCACCGAGTTGTCCTGCACGTTGGAGCCATCGCCGATGATGATCGGCCCGACGTCGGCGCGCAGCACCGCGCCGTACCAGACGCTGGCGTTGGGCCCGAGGCGTACGTCACCGATCAGCGTCGCTGTCGGCGCCACCCAGGCGTCGGGATGGATCTGCGGACTCTTGCCGTCGAACTCGAAGATGTTCATCGACGCAGATCCTAGGCGTGCGCGCCCTCGGGGCTGACGTGGAGGACCACGCTGGTCAGCCGCGGCAGCGCCTCCAGGAGATGCTCCTCGGCGTGGTGGGCGATGTCGTGCCCGGCAGAGACTGGCAGCTCGGCTGGCACGGTGATGTCGCCGTCGGCGTGGAGGGTGTGTCCGATCCAGCGCAGCCTCAGACTGCGGACCTCGAGCACGCCGTCGACCGCGCCGACCGCCTCCCTCGCCCTGCGTACGTCATCCGGGGTGACCGCGTCCATCAGCCGGGCGCCGACCTGTTCGAGCGCCGAGCGCAGCACACCGAGGATCGCGATGGCGATCAGCAGCCCGATCACCGGGTCGGCCCACGGCAACCCGACGGCAACCCCGGCCGCACCGAGGACCACGGCCAACGAGGTGAAACCGTCGGTCCGCGCATGGAGTCCGTCGGCGACCAGGGCGGCCGAGCCGATCTGGCGGCCCACCCGGATCCGGTAGCGCGCGACGAGCTCGTTGCCACAGAACCCGACGACCCCGGCCACCGCGACCGCCCAGACGTGCTCGACCTCGCGCGGATGGAAGAGCCGGTCGATCGCCTCCCAGCCCGCCAGGATGCTGGAGAGCGCGATCATGGCGACCACGAAGAGACCGGCGAGGTCCTCGGCGCGACCGTACCCATAGGTGAACCGGTCATTGGCCGGACGCCGGGCGAGCCAGAACGCGACGAGCAGCGGCACCGCGGTCACCGCGTCCGCCACGTTGTGGAGCGTGTCCCCCAACAGGGCCACCGACCCGGTCAGGGCCACGACGACCCCCTGGAGGGTGGCCGTCAGCGCGAGGACACCGAGGCTGATCCACAACGCCCGCCGACCGCGTACGTCCGCCTCCAGAGCCTCGTCGACCTGATCCGCCGCATCATGGGAGTGGGCCCCGAGGACGTCCGAGACCCCGTGCCGGAACCGAGCCCATCTTCCACCGTGGCCGTGGCCGTGGCCGTGCCCGTGGCCGTGGCCGTGGTCATGGGCACGGTCGTGCAGCGCGTGGGTCATGCCGACTGCTCTCCGGAACGGTGGTGCGCCGGGACCTGGTCGAGGAGATGCTCCACGTGTCCGATCGTGTCGAGGACCAACTGGCGCACGTGCCCGTTCTCGACGCGATAGAGCACCGAGGTCCCCTCCTTGCGCGAGGTCACCAGCCGCGCCATCCGCATCTTCGCCAGGTGCTGCGACACCCCTGGAACCGGCTTGTCCAACATCGCAGCAAGCTCCGAGACGGACCGCTCCTCATCCAGCAGCAGCCCCGCCACCTGCAGGCGTGTGGGATCCGCGAGCATTCGCAGGACCTCGACAGCGAGGGTCACGACGTCGTCTCCCCACACCGGAGGTTGCGTATTTGCATGCATGCGCAAATTATAAGCCACGACTGCTCCAAAGCACGCCGCCGAGTCGGCGCATCTGCCCCACCCGACGGAAGCGGAATCGAGGACCCGCTGCCGAGGACGAAGCCAGTCACACCGCCCGGAGCCTGAAGCAGGAAGTGCACGGCAGTTCCGGCATCACGCGCCAGGACAAACGAGCCGATTCAGTGCCGTGGCGCGGGGGTAGATGCACCTACTCAGCGCTACGACACGGGACACACGCGCCAACTCGAC